>JAEORI010000096.1 GCA_016840965.1 Candidatus Thorarchaeota archaeon
ACTATGAGGGGAGATATTTAGCACTTAGACTGCTTCTTGAATCAACAGTCAAGCATAGACCACTACCATTCACAGATACTGATACTGTCAGCTCGGGTGGTACGTTCATTAATGGCCTCGATTTGCCAGAGGATGCTTTGCAGAAGATATACTGGCAAAATGCAAAGGACTTCTATGCTGAATTCGTGTAGTGTCTAGAAAATGATGGATAAACAAGTCAATGCCCCATCGCATTTTTCAAACTCGCTCATATCCAATTGAACCACATCAAAACCAGCTTCCTTCACTAGCTTGGAAGTTAGATTATGCCTAGCGGACATGAGCACAGTATCATTAATTGTCAAAGTATTTGCCGAGTGTATCTCCTCTTTTGGAAGAACAATCTTCGTTAATTCCTCAAGAACTGGATTTCCTACATATCGCGGGTTCACAAGAATAGTGTTCCGACCAAGGTAGGTGGCATGACTCTTGATATGCATGATGTTCGAATCTTCAATAAGACGAACTGGAATTTGTAGCCAATTCTCCATCTGGGATGCACCTTCTCGGTTTGTTCTTTTGGTAATTCCGCAGAGCAATGAGTCCGGAAGATGTATTACATCTCCACCTTCCAAAGTCCCAGGTGCTTCAACAGTATTGATTTCTTTGAATTCAGAAAGCACTTCTTCGATTCTTTTACTTTCTCCCCTACGACTTTCTTTTGCCATTCGTGTTATTATAGCACGTCCCTTGTGGATAACAACAGTGTCTTCCACAAAACATGAGTCCGGATATTCATTATCAGGTTCCAACCCTATTAGTTCCACATCCAGATCGTGGAGTGCATTACAATATTTTGCGTGCTGTTCTAGAGCCAAATCAAGATTCAGAGTGTGATGAAGTGGATGAACTGATAGACATTTTCTGAAATTCTTGCCAGGTGGTCGGACAATTGCATGTAGCTTCATAGTGAAACAACTATCTCTTGGTTTTTCTTCTGGGCTTGGTTTCAAGAAACTGTGTTAAATCACTTTGCTGGAAGGGACCGAATCTCCATCCATATCCATCTGGATTTCGTTCAACTATTCTTTCTCGCTCAAGATTCCTTAGGTGATAGAGAACCGTTGCAGTTGTCACTGCGACATGCTTAGATATCTCAGTTGATGTTATCCATGAGTCTGATTTAATCTGTTCAATGATTTGACTTCGAGTTTCGAGACCCCTTCGAACATTTCGTATCATGCTGAGATATGCAAGTCGGTTGATACTCAGAAACCTCACCACAGCATTTGAAGACTCAATCGACTAAGTGTTTTCTGGTGATAGTACTTTTCATTTGAGTTTCATGCCAATGATGTGTTTGAATGCTGCAGGCTCATTATCCTCAGAAATTGGGCGTATTCGATAGTCAGGGTAGGTATGACTTAGTTTTGCTGCTACACGAGTTCCCATGAGTTTCTTGAATATGTCAGCGTTCTTACCTCTCCAAAGAAAGACGGTCTGGGTTTCATGAACGACAAAAACGAGGACTTTGTTTGTGTCAACCTCAACAACTTTGCTCTTTGACTCAATCATTCTTGCCTCTGAGTCAATCTCAAATGCATCAACCATGTCGTTCATACCTCTAACACGGAGGAATATGGAAATTGGTCTTACAGACCCTCTTATGAGGCTTTTTCGGTGGGGGTCACTTGTCCAAAATATCATTAAATATGGTGTTTGGAAAAATAAAATGGCCAGACATTTGTCACTATAGAGATGGCTATGATGGTGTGTGTCCATTGCCAGAAGTGAAACCAACGAGAATCAAATTCATTGATCGCGAGCTGCGTAAATTAGATGTAAACCTTGATGGACTAGATGTCTCTTTTCCGCTTAATGTCATCCCTGATGCAATCTACGAGGCGATTTTGAATACCCTTGAAGGTTCTCGTAGTACTGATGATAAGATACGCAAACTGTATGAGGACACATTGATGAAACCCACGGTTTCAACACAGAATGCTACAGGTATCTTCCCCATCAATTCCGCAAAGAAGTTGGTTAGGTTGACCCTCACTGATAAAGCCCTAGAAGACATAATCCTTGAGCTTGAAGGTGCAGAACTCTCATTTCAAGGCAGACCATTCAGTGAAACGATTGATGAACGAATTGAACTTTATCAGAAATTAATGCTTGATGATAGTAAAATCGATCGTTTTAGATTTGGTGCGGTTGAGATGTATGGAGATGTCACCTATCAGAATATTCAGCGAGACCCTAGAGTATCTCTGAGCTTCTTTTGGACTCAGCTGGCTGCTCCTGAAAGTCAGAGTTACCAACTGAATTGCATAGCTGAAATTGTTCCCCCAGGAGATCCATTTTTCAGATATATGAGAATCATGCGAAGACTGTTTAGCTCGAGACTGCTAGATCTTCGGGGTACTGAAGACTACATCTGTGCATACAAATTCGGGGTCTGTGAGAGTAAGGAAAAATCTCTGACAGAGAAAGCTGGGTACTCTAAATTTTAATCAGTAATTTGTCACACGCAGTAACTTTTCAGGTAGCTCATCAATAGACCCGATATCCAAGACCACTCCATGGGCTTTCTTTGCAAGACTATTTGCAGCACCGGGATTGTATGATGATTTTGGAACGATTATTATCATTTTAATTCCAAGTGGTTTCATTCGTTCTGCAAGTTGTTCACAAACAGCTTGGTCGCTGAGATACATGTCTGTAGAGAAAACTAGAATTTTCTCTTTCGCGCGTGTGTTTTCAAAGTTCTCAAGAGCAAGCTTGAGTGACTCAGCACCTCCAGTTCCTCCGCCAGCACGAGCATCAAGAAGGTCTGCTGCTACTTTGTCAACTGATACATTCTTCTCAGCCATTTCCTTCACAATATGGGTCACACTATCAAAGAGGACAACACCAAAGTCATCTCGTTTTATCCCATAAAGACCAGCCATTACAGAGATTGCTAGCATTCCACGTTTCTCTGCAGAGTCCATTGATCCACTCTTATCAAGAGCCCAGTAGAATGCACGATGTCCTTGATAGGTCTCTGTCACCAGAAAATCAGAGCTTTCTAGTACCTTGAAATTTACTCGTCCTTCTGTTAGGAGAGAGTCAATTGTTTCTTCAAGGTCAATCAAATCCATGTCATCATCTATTCTAAATGGTCTCACGGTTGTTGACTCCTGGAGACCTCCGAGCATACTACTCCCCATTGTTTGACGTGCATAACGCATTCCAAGGTCTATCAGAAGCCTTCTCGCGATTTCCCTCAACCTCTTTTTGAGGTCTTCTGGTAGTTGGTCCCTATAGGTATACCAAATACGAATTATATTCGTAGCAGGACCTCCTAAGAGACCCCCAAACGCCATATCTGCACGATTTTTATCCATTGGCTGCTGTCCAACTCCAGAGCCAACTCCATACCCTTGACCATATCTCTGATGTCCATATCCTGGCCCGCCTGTTCCCAATGCAGCATGAAGGTCTTCATGTGCAATTGCACCTAATGCACTCTGGTTTCCTTTCCCTGCAGCCATATCTGCAAGTTGCCTAAGCTGCTGATGGGATAGCCCAGCTGCAGATATGAGATTGTGAAGCCTCTCAAAATCAGTAACTCCAGCTTCAATCAGTTTCTTAATCACTTCATATGAGGGATTCAGAAGCTCCAGAATTTCTGCTTCATTCATGCCAAGACGCTCGCCAGCATTCTTAATCGACTCTTTTGAAGGAACTTGACCCATCCTTGAGAGCTGCTTCACAGTATTTCTAAGGTGTGTCTTTGTTGGTGAAGTATCACACGCAGCATCTGCAAGCTTCTGCATAGCCTCGCCCCACTCTTCTCGCGCGTGACTTGTAGAAAGCTCAGAACTCAAACACATCCCTTGCGAAACAGAAGATTTCAAGAAGTCTGAGGGGGAAGAACGTGCATTCGCATCCTGAATTACGGATTCAGTC
>JAEORI010000001.1 GCA_016840965.1 Candidatus Thorarchaeota archaeon
ACTGACTAGTGGATTCTCCTTCATTAACTTCTACCTCGTCCTCCTAGGAGTCTATTGTGTGATTGGTTTAGTAGTCACGTTGCCTCTCTTTGCGTTGACAGCTAATTTAGCTGGTATTGAAGTCGACCGTCAGATTGACAAAGTGAAGGTGTTCTCTGGAGATTTCTTACGAGTTCGTGTTTCCATCAGAAATGTTTCGCGACGTCATTTTGACTTTATCGAAGTTCATGATCAATATCCTGAAACCTGGATCTTGGCAATTGGAGAGAACTTCATTGCATCCAGAATTGAACCGGGTAGCAGCATAACATTTTCCTACATTCTCCAAGCACGGATGCGTGGAAGATATCTTCTGGGTCCAACTGAGGTTATCATGCGAGATAGGCTTGGTCTACACTATTACAAGCGGACTTTGAAAGAACAGACCGAAGTTCTTGTTTATCCAACTTGGAAAGATGTCCGTCGGCTTGAGTCTTTTGCAAAACAAAGACAACTTGGTCTTATGTTCGGTGCTCATCGAACAAAGACCGTCGGGATGGGCACAGACTTTGCTGGGTTTAGGGAATATGTACCTGGTGATGAATTTAGGCTAATCGATTGGAAATCAAGCGCCAAGCATGGTGAGATGGTCGTTAAGCAATGGGAGCAGGAGAAAAATGTGCAATTGATTTGCATGGTGGATACGAGTGGGAGTATGGGAAATGGGTGCCCCGAGTAGACAAAACTCGAGTATGCAATCCGTGCAGCAGTTCTTCTTACTCATCTAGGACTTGAGAGAAAAGACCTTGTGGGAACCTGTGTATTCAGCGACATAGTACATGGATATGTCCCGCCTGGAACACGACCTAATCACATGTATGATGTACTTGAAATCTTGGCGATGGCTGAGCCAAAGGGGTGGAGCGACTATGAAACTGCAATTGCTCATGTTGTTGCACAGAGTAAGAAACGCTCCCTCATTATATGGATGACCGATCTTGAAGAGTGCCCTGCTCCTCTGCTCAATGCTATGAAAACATTAGTAGCTAATGGTCATAAGGCACTGGTAATCAGCCCATTTGGTCCATGGTTTGAAGCACCAGTTGGTCAGTTTGGTCCCGTTGAGAAGGTGCTATCAGAGGCTGTTTCCGAAGAACTCTGGGAACGACGGAACAAGATAGCACGAGCATTGTCTAGATTTGGTATCAATGTCATCAATGTTGGTCCAGAGGATTTTCTACCTACAATCATACAGGCATACGAACAAGCAAAACAACGGGGGGTGGCTATGTTCTGAAGGTTGTTACTTGGATACTTCGTATCGCCTCTACCGCAACATTTGCATACATGGCATTCCTTGTATATTCAATTTTAGATCCCAATGACATTTGGCATTGGAATGCTCCCTATTCGTTTGTCGTGACAGTGTTCCATTTGTTTTCTCTGATTGTATTCTTTCTTTCAACAACTGTAGTGAGCGGGCTTGCCAGTGCGTTTACAGGAGGCGCATTACCTCCAGATGTCGTAATTGGTCTATACAACACGCTTGTTCTCAGAACTTGGTACATGCAACCGTATGGGGTTACAAATCCATTAACCAACGTAAACCAGGTCTGGGCATCATTTTGGGTTGATCTGAATAACGTCCTACTTGCACTCTGGGAGAATACCTTCCTCTTCCTTTACTTCCTCTTTGCTGGAATAGGTATTGCACTATTCCTCCAGTCATTGGTTAGGATGGACCACAAGTTTGTTGGTGGAGCATTCCTATCTATTCAAGCAATATTAATCATTGCCGCCTTCAGAGCTCTGATTGTTCCTGACCTTAGTCCTTTCCCACCTGACTTCTTAGATTTCCTTTTCTCTCAAGGTCAGATTCTAGCGCTCGTGTCATTTGCATATCTCGAAGTCAGCTACCAGATGATATATAGTCAATCAGTTGGAAAACCTGTCGAGGAAAGAGAGGAAACCCTCAAGAAACAGCTCCTAGCATTACGTCAAGCAACCAGGAAGCAAGATGCAATCGAACGTGGTGAGAAAGTAAGTTCGACCAGTATGAGTCGCTCGACTGGAGCAACAGCATTCTCATTCCTCAGAGAAGCCATGGAACGAAAAGTCATGGGTGGTCAATCAGCACTCGAGACCTTGGACGCAGTTTCAGATGTTCGTCGTTTACAGATCTACGTGGATGAGCTACTTCAGAGCGATGCCAGAGCGCGAGACGAACTTACTGCAAGAGCAGCTGCTCCTTCATCTTCATATGTAATTGGTTCGACTATCATTGGATCAATCATACGATTTCTAACAGTTATCGCCCTATCGTTCATGTTGATGAATCCATATGTCATAGATCTGCTCCTAAACCTCCCGATTGCTATAGCTGACAGTGTTGAAATATTGCAGCCTGAGATTGTCTTGCTATTTCTAGTTCCTATAGTTGGAATCTTCCCATTCACTGCTGCAGTCATTAGTTGGATGTCGCGACGTGAAGTCGTTGTGAAAGAGAAGCTAACTGAGGAAGAGAAAGAGGCGGCAAAGAAGAGAAAGAAGGATTTAGCACAAAAAAGGAAAGAAGCCGAGAAGGCTCGCAAAGCTCGTGCAAAAGCTAGGAAAAAGCGGAAAGGTGATGAGTCTGGAGTGGATGAATGGGACAAGGCTCTTGAAGATGCATTCAAAAAATAGAGTCCTTGGTGGATGAAATCAATGCCAAAAAGTGTTCTCTTGACTCATGGAGATCTTGATGGAATAACCGCTGGTGCAATCGCTTTACTAACCTTTCCGGGGTCTGATTTCTATTTTACACGACCTTCCCAGGTACATCAAGACCTTTATCGTATTGCGAAAGACAAACCTGACATTGTACATGTAAGTGATATTGCTATTAACTCCAAAATGTTTGGTGAGCTTTTGAGAGCATTAGACCAATTCCCTAAATCAACACAAATCCATTGGACTGACCATCATCCAATGACTACAAAAGAACGACATGAACTAAGTAAGCGCGTGGACTTATTTCACAAAATTGGTCCTTGTACGGCTGAACTAGTTTATAGAAAGTTCGAAGGCCCTCTTCCAGAGTATGCTGTTCGACTAGCTCTCTATGGTGCGATTGGAGACTATTGCGACGAAACTCCCTTTGCCAAGGCTCATTTTGATGATGTAGACAAGCGTACTCTGTACCTTGAGGCGGGACTTTTAGTCCAAGCGTTACAAGAGATTGATTACAGAAAAGAGTCGAAAGATGTTGTTCATCAGTTAGCTATGGGGATTAAACCAAGTTCGATGGATGACATCATTTCTCTTGCATTAAAGGCAACAAGAATCGAGCATGAGGTATTTAGGTATGTCCAACAAAATGCAAGAAAGCTTGGTCCAGTTGGTTATGTTCTAGACATGCCAATTAATGGATATCGAGGAAAAAGTGCAAAGTTCTCAGCGTATGTCACGGACTCAAAGATTGGCATTAGTGCAAGGTCATCTGCTGATGATGTAGACATGAGCATACGTCGAAGGAGGACAAATGTAGACCTTAACAAGACGCTAAATATAATCCTCAAAGACTTGGATGGAAGCTCTGGTGGAGGTCATCCAGCCGCAGCTGGGGCCAGTCTTGGCCTGAACGATTTTCCAAGATTTCTTCAAATGCTAGCTGACCATGTGGACAAATATAGCTAGCTGAAAATGAAAGCGCTTAGAAGTACCCAAATCACTGTCACAACGGCTTCACCAGCAACAACACCACTGAGAATTCTATTTACATTGTTGACTCCCGGCTCACAGACCTCAATCTGTTGTGGCAAATCAGCCAGTCTGACTGGTTTTTCCTTGGACTTTACTCGGTAGCTAATATAACCACCTAATAGAATTGCGACTGTAGTAGCTGGAGGGACCAGAATTCCAACTACAAGACTGATGGGGCTTAGATCTCGTTTGTGTAGCTCCCGACCGGCAAGAAATCCACCCAGTGCCCAGATGAGGAGATATAGTAATGCGAGAAATGGGTGAACACCTGGAAACTTGTCTATCCCGGGGAGCTGAAACCTCCCGATGCCCTCTAGACTTAGCACAAGAAATCCAAAAAGTTGGGCTGCTGGACTTGGAAAATCTGTGCCTCCAAATCCATAGGTGCTAAAGATTTCAAATGTTATTAATGAACCAACTGTCGTTCCCAGCGCACACCCAATAAATACTCCTTTCACAATATCTCTCCCACGCACGCCTGTGAGTTTTCCTAGTTTCACATGAAGAAGAAATGCTATTGCTGCATCTTGAATCGCACCTAGCATACCAATGAAAGTAGTTATAGCTGAAAAAGTAACCTTAAAGAGGACTATCGCCGGGATGGCAATGATATCTGAAATATAGCCTGCGAGCATCCCGGTTTCACTAATAGCTCGAGCTGTGAAGTATGCAGACACGAGTGCCAAAGGTGTTCCAAATATGAATAAGAGCCAGTGAATTTCGAGAGGTGCTACATCACTCTGCATGAAGGGTCTTATGATTGAAAACACAAGAATACCTAAAATCATGAATAATCCTAATGACACTGCTGCAATCCATGGAGGAATCTGTCCTCTTCTTGATTTCAAATACCCTCTTGGGTCATTAATGATTTCTCGAACCTCTTCTTTGAAGGTTTCGACAGAGAACAACTCCTCTTTTACTCGCAAGACTCTTGGTAGTTCTTCAGCCCTATGAGGGTGTTCCACTATGACAAAAGCATCATCACGGTGTCTTTTCTTTGTCTTTTCTTCAACTTCTTCAGGAGTCAAATTCCTTTCTTTCTTTCCGCCAAGTACATCTCCAAGGATTACAGTAACAAACACACCTAATGCGACATAAAGAATCTCAGGTCTCTTTAGATGAGTGCTGTAAACGATGGAACCGTTTGCGCCTTCTATGAATATCCAGATTAAAATAGATAGAATACTTCCCATGGCCATTATTATAGCCCGCTTCCACCCCACGAAGAAACCAATTCCTGCAATCATTGGGGAATTGCTTATCCCAATCCAATCAGGAATGGCTGCTGCAGCAGGAATAACAGGTGCTAGTGCATTTGGTATTGTGTTTATCGTTCTTCCAGTTACTCTCCCCAGGACTTTCGTCGCACCCACCCATGCTCCGGAAGCTGCAAGTCCCATCCCAACAGATTTTCGAGCTTCAGCATCACCTCCAATAGAATTGATGCATTCTGCTTGAGGTTGAACCTGAGGCCATGGGTCCTTTTCGAAACGTTCTCTAAACGGAGCCAAGAGAATAATTCCGAAGACCGCGCTAATCCCAGTTGTAAGCATGATGAAGAAGATAGTTGTAAATGGATTATAGAGAGGGAGTTCAGTATTAAACAAAGGATTTCCAGTATCGAAGATAGCAATCGCTGGATAGGTAAGCAATACTCCTATCGCGACCATAGACGAGGTATTAGCAATTGTAACTACAATAGCGTTCTCCTCTCTTGTATACAGCCCATGCATGGTGAGGATAATAGCTCCCAGCATCTCTGCCCCAACAAGGAATACAACTCCAATCTTAAGGGCAAGATAGATTCCCATGAAGGTCATGATCAGACCGACAATGAGTCCTGTTCCCAGTGCACGTTTAGTCAGAGGGAATTTAGGTTCTGCTCTCACGACTCCATAGAGTGCAAGCCCTCCTGTAGCCATGATGACAATCTCTGATAAGAACGCAAACAATAGACTTAGGCAAAGATAGATTATAATCCATAGGCTAATTGCAGCCAGGTCTTTTTTGTCTGGTGGTGAGTTTGAAATCACCATGTAAAGCAGTACAATTTCAGTTACCAGTGCCATTAGGATGCCTGCGTCAAGTGGTCTATTTCGCACAAGTACAAAAAAAATGTAGAAAACGCCTACAGAGTAAAATCCCCCAAGCAAAGCCTTTGTTGGATCTGGGCTGAACTTCACCGTCATCACAATATAGATTGTAACTCCGCCTATGACGACAATGACCATATCTGAGAAAATACCCAAAGCTAGACTTAGTGGAAAATATAGAGCTCCTAAAATTGTCAAAAAAACAAGCTCATATCTTCCGAGTGGTGGTCTGAATATCGAGATGTAAAAAAGTGCCACTTCTGCTGCAAGCGCTATTATGACATCTGGATGTGTAACGCGACCTGAAATCATTGCCAGAATTACTAGACCAATGCCAACTATGTATGTGGCTCCTAGAAACGTAGTCCGGTCTAGTTTTATCACAGGGCTTTTCTCCAGTATTTCAAAATCTTGCATGCAATATTCTGTGGAGGCTCTCCCCTGCCTGTCCCGGTATTTAACTATCTAGGTCATTTTGAGCAAGCAATCCATCAAAGAATTAGCACTGATTCCTGATATCAATAATAACTTCTCCCGCGATTTGTGACCTGAAATCAGACTAATATCACTAGTAGATATCCTGAGAGATTTCGCCAACTCCTTTAGTAATTCCGAATTAGCTTTTCCACCTCTCGCTTGAGATCTTAAGTTGATATGAATAGCCTCTGAAGTAACCTCAGAAACGAGTTTTTTTTCTTTTGAATTGGGACGAACAATAGCTCTTAGGAATGTTCCCTTTTCAGTTTCCCAAATCGCATCAACCATGCAGGCAAGAACGCATGTGAGCATATGAGTCTGTTTAATATCTCTCATAAAGGCTATCAAGGATTTGTTTATTTGGAGTGGCTACTTCGAGTTTTTATAGGCCGTAGATTTACGGGGTGAATTACGATGAGCGATCCAGTAATGGATGCATATACGCAAGCATATAGCAGTTCGGGAAATATGGTTCAAGCTTTTGGAGTGATATCCGAGTCCGGGCAAGTTCTTTGGCAGAGTAACAACTGGGACTTGACAGGAGATGCGAGAAATCTAATTTCTGCAGTAAAGTCACGAGCAGCTAGTGTTGTTCAAAATCAAGTGAAGTATTCAACAATGCGCTCTACTCCTGAGAGTCTCGTTGCTCGGAATGTCCAAGGAAACGGAATTCTGATATTGACCAAAATCGATGCAGCAAGCGATAGATGGGTTGTAGCGTGGGCTGATGCTCAAGCTCAGCCAGATGGTGTTTATGTAGATGTAGATCGTGCTGCAAAGACGCTCAGAGGCAAGATCTAGCAATCTCTAGGAAAAATTACGTCTGGGGGAAAACTTCAACATAGTTCTCCCTTCATACAAATCAATGTATACATGGTGGTCTTATTTTGGCATTAGTGATTGGGAATGAATGGAATCTGCTCTTTGCGAATAATCCAAAAATCCATGCATTTGCAGTTGCTAAAGATGGATTAATCATTTGGCAGACTGATAACTGGAATCTAGTAGATGACATAGATGGAATCATGAAGAATGTTGAAAAAGACTCATCAAAGATTTCCGCAGGCGGAGTCACGTATAAACGAGTCACGTCTTCAAAAGACTCATACATAGCTACTGCTGAAGAAAAAAAGGGTCACATCATTCTTGTGAGAATCGAAAATAACAGTTGGGCAATTGCGTTTACAGCTCCTTCATCTGTTCCCGAACTCACATCAATTGATGTCAGAAAAACAGCTATAAAATTGAAAAGCCGCATATAACATATCATGGTTTTTTGCTATTGTCGATTCTAATCATTAGGAAAGAGAATTTCCCTGATTCGATTGATGATGTCCATGTACTCCTTTGAACCTACAGAATAGTAATCGAGCAGCATCTCATACATTGAAAGAGTTTCTTTTGTAGCAATGTCGAGATTAACCATATTGGCAATCTTTGTTCTCCAGGCATGCTGCATTTTTGCTCTTTTAACACTCAGCTCTATCA
>JAEORI010000097.1 GCA_016840965.1 Candidatus Thorarchaeota archaeon
GGTCGGATTTGAGATTTACAAGGATGCTATTCCAATGGATGAATCTACAAGAGCAATTTGTGACGTGTTAGAAATTGATCCACTAGAGCTGATTAGTAGTGGCTGCATGATCATCTGTTGCAATGAAGAATATGCAACTGATGTTGTGAACACGATTGAATCAAGAGGAGTATCTGCAAAGGTTGTTGGAAAGATTATGGCGGATTCCAATCATAGATTAATAGTCACTGATTCTGATGGATATTTACTTCAAAGACCGAAAGCAGATGCTTTATGGCGTGCGCTCAAGAAGATTACATCTTCATGAACTCTTCCAGCCTTTTAATTTCAACATCTCCTATCCAATTAAGAATTATCGGAGAGATGGAGATGTTTCCATTAACAATTACCTCATATGCATCAGATTTTGGTTGAGGATCTTTTTCAATTCCAAGATACCAGTAATATGGACGACCATTTGGGTCTGTTCGCTTTTCTACCTCATTATGCATGCGAACTTTCGTCGGTTTAGTGACTACGATTTTCGAGTTTTCTGTAATCTTAAGTGGGAAATTTAGATTCAACATATCGATGCCCTGTGGTAATCCTTTTTCTAGAACCTTTAATGCAAGGTCTCTTATGATGACACATGCTTTTTCGCAATCTCCATTCGCACCTATTGCTTCAAACCAATCACTTGGAGAAGCTTCACGAGATGCTGCAATCGCAGGTAGACCTCTAATGGCAGCCTCAAAAGCTGCTCCTACGGTCCCACTTGTCAAAATACTTTGATATCCAACATTAGCACCCGAGTTTATCCCTGAGATTACAAGGTCGATATCATCATAGAATGCTTGGGCGAGTATTACTGAATCTGCTGGTGCACCATCATGTGAAATGAACTTGTATCCATTATGCTCATGTTTCTCAGTAATTCTTATTGGTCTCTTCAAAGTCAATGATTTCCCTGAAGCACTGCGCTGGGCATCTGGTACTACAACGACAAGTTCTACTTCCTTACTTAGAAAATCTGCAAGTCTTAGCAATGCTTCACTCCGCGGGCCATCATCATTTGTAAGGCATACCTTGTACAAATATCATTACTCCTTAACGATGAAACAGCCAGCCACTAAAATATGAGTTGATAAGGATGACGTTTGGAGGTAGAAAAAAGGTTGTGGAAGCACTTCATAAGGTGCTCCCACTCCCGGCATCATAAGACTTGATTACAGATCGTAAGCCTTGAGGGTCTTACGCTTATTTTCGCCAGTCCTTTTGGCAGCATGGTCTAAAAGTGAAGTAATCTTCTTGTCTAGAGCATCGTAGAAATCTCCACTGACTTGTAGATTCTTCTTCTTTGCGTAGTCTTGTACTGCTTTCTTAACTATGAATGTCATATTTTTCATTACTCCTCCAAAAGGGTGCGTTAAAAGTCGGTCTAGACCCTTATAAGACTTATCTTAGAAACGCTCTAGAGAGCGCGCTTTCCCCTATTTTGAGCCATTTGCGCATTTAATAATCTAACTTGTTTTTTCAATTTTCCTCATTATATTTAGCAAGTACTCTTACCATGAAATCCTACAAACATCTAAAAGATTCTCGCGCGATATCGAATCGACTAATCCCTTTGAGGTGAGTTGAAAATATGAGATATGCTCATGGCGTCATTCTAGGTGCATTTCTGACGTTCGTTATATTTCTAGGTGCCGCAGTCATCAAAATACTTGCCTTATCATGGGATATCTACGTCACTTGGTTCTTTATTTCGATAATGATCGGCGTTGTTCCTCCAATTATTGTTTATTTATCACGAAGGGAAATCGTGAGAGAATTTCTGATTTATGAAATCGGAGGTTTCGGACTTTTTTCTCCTCTTTGGCTGATTCTTTTCACTGACCTTTCAGGTGATTCATGGACAACACTATTTCGTGACGGTATTATTGGTGGTCTCATTGGTCCAGGAATTGGGCCTTCTATTGTATCGATAGATATCAAGAGCTATTTTCTTATTCCAATTCTAATCTTATGTGTCATTATTGGAATCATATTCTTGCGACCGTCATTTATTGCTAAGCATAGTGTTAGACGTGAGATGGCTGAGCTTCGCGAATTGAAGAAATCAGCTGCGCCTGAAGCGAAAACTATGCCCGAAGTTCTAGAAGAAGGTGAAGAGAGTGATGAAGATCCAATTGAAAGAGAGATGCCAGAAATTGCACCACCCGTAGCAACCGCTAACACTATGGCTGACCTCAGAGGTCTTCTCACTGAACTCGGTACACCGGAACCAACTATCAATTTGATATTCAATTCTGGAATTGCTACCACGACTGAGCTTGTAGCTACAAGTCCTGAACAGTTGGCAAGTATCACTGGTATCGATAAGCGAACTGCGGAAGATTTGCATATGGCTGTTCAAAAGCGAGTATGGTTTGGTGGAATTTAGGATTTGGATAATCTCTTGAATGAAGTTATCGCATCCAATGCCACAGGTATCAGCGAATCAATTGGAGGTTTACCAATAATTTTCGCTTCTTTCTCGATATTTTCTCCTATGACTACACATATTGTCCCCACTTTGACACCCCTGAGATGCCCAACGACAAATAGGGCCGCAGATTCCATTTCACTCGCCAAGACTCGAGAATTCCTCAAGTAATCCCATTTTCGTCGTGTTCCATCTGGATCTGCAACATACTCTGGGTGTTCACTATAGAATGCATCTTTAGAGTGACCAATTCCGACATGGAACTTTGATTTATTTTCACGCGCGGCTTCTATGAGCGCTGATATTATCTCCGGATCTGCTACAGCTGGGAATTCGATTGGCACATACTGTCGTGAGGTTCCATCATCTCTAACAGAACCTGTGAAGATAACCAAGTCTCCTGCTTTGACAGAATGACTAATTGCACCAGATGTTCCTACTCGGAGAAACGTTGTGCAACCAACTCTTACAAGTTCCTCCAATGCTATTGCTGCAGATGGACAACCTATTCCTGTTGAACAAACTGCAACTGGTACTCCTTTCCATTTTCCTTTGAAACTCCAGTATTCTCTCTTCTTAGCTATCTCTACTGAATCATCAAAGAAGTTTATTGCTATATCTCGTGAGCGGTCAGGGTCACCAGGTAATAGAACAAGTTCAGGTATTTCTCCAGGTGCAATTCCAATGGGATATTCTCTTTCATCTGTCATGCATTTTCCCTCTCGCGCAGATAACTCTCGTAACAAAAGGGTTTCGTCATCATATAGTCTTGATTCAGAGATAGCCTTAAGAACTAAAAAAAACCCGACTGCTTGGTTATTATGTCAGAGGAAATTACTGAGCTACAAAAGAGTATTCTAAAACTAATCATAGCTGACCATCGCAGACCTAGTGCAATCGCTTCAATCTTGAAACGGCGAAATGTTGAATGTGATCAAAACGATATTGTACAGGCACTTCTTGATCTTGAAACGAGAGATCTTGTTGAAAAACTTAGTACCAAAGCTTGGACTGCAAAAGGCAAAGCAGAAGAACACATCGACTAGTATTACCCAGACTTCTATAGATGTTTGACTAACGTACTGACTATATCGTAGGTCAATTCTGGGTTCTTTTCACCAAAGATATCAGTATGTATTGTGTTTGTTGTCACAATCATGCCACGAGCTTTCTCTAAGAGTTCTTCAAGTAGTTCTTCCCCCCTCTCGATTAATGGCAACACATGCGCAACAGCCATTCCTACGTCAGACGCTCCTTGGTTTCTTAGTCTATCTGCAGCTTTCAATAGAGTACTGCCACTCTTGGTTAGGTCATCTACAACAATGACTTCCTTGTTTCTCACATTGATGTTGCCGTGTAGATTCACTTTGAAGGAATTCTCTCTAGATTTTCCAAAACCTCTTATCTTGTACCTCTCTTGAGCCCCTTCATCTGGAGTGACTAAGACTGCATCTTTAAAACCAAACTGCTTCTCGGCAAATTGTACCAGATCTGGAATTACATCAATTGTTTCATAGCGATTATTTTCTCTCAATTCTACGACCCAATCAAGACCATCTGGAGCATGTGGGTTTACGACCCAGACCTTATTACACGCTTTAGCAATAGTTTCAATTGCCCACCTTGCTGATACTGCTTCTCCAGTTCTAAATGCTTTATCTTGTAAAGCAAATGGCTGGAATGTCAAAACGACTTCAACTCGTGATGGTGGGACAATAGATTCGCACTCGTAGCATTTGTGTTTAACTTCTCTGACAGCTACTGGTCTTGAAAGGAGATCAAGAAGGAGAAGAAGTTCAACAACACGATCTGATGTTGTATACTGCTCATTTTCTGCAGGACCTGAACCGGTGCAACTCTGAATGATGATGACCCTTCTGTCCGAAAGTTCCGATATATCTTCTAGCTTTGCATAAATGTCAGCATTTGGGAATAGCCTTCTTCTGTCATAGTTCAGGCCTGATGTGAACACCCGGAATCCGTCTTCCTGAAAACTCTCCTTCAAGTGTTCAGCTCCACTTGCTAGAATGACATCATAATCTTTCATCAGGAACCACCGTCTTTTGGCGGCAAGTTTCCCTTTATGAGATTTTTCCCACATCAATGTATCATCTAAGATGACTTCGGTAACCTAAAATGGCCATAGTGTCAATAAATCATACCACCACAGGTACGTGCTACGGTTGAGTCTGACAGCTAGAGACCTCATACAGGAGTTAGCTAATGATGCTGGAATGCCCTACCAAACCAGTGCTAAAAAGGTCAATAGAATGATGTGCAAGGGAAAAGGACTCCTGGACTCAGTAAGACTAATCGCGGAAGAACATGGACTAAAAGAAACAGAGTACAAAATTGATGCTGGAAAAATTGTGCGAGAAGCAGAGCAGATTCTTCGAGAAGATTATACTCAGACATTGATGATTTCCGCTGTCCTTGGTCAAATGGTTGAAGCTCGGGGTAGGAAACGCTTCCCGGCCCCTGCATTCTTTGCATTCATTGAGATGCTTCAAAAGATTTCTGATGCCCCCCGTGACACAAGATCCGAAACTTCTACCGAGATTGAAGACCGTGCAACTAGGATTATTGAACTTATGACTACTCTCGTATCTGTTCTCTGTGAGTGGTCAGAAAGGGGCGTCATAGGTGTCGCTGATGACTGTCCTGAATCTCTTAGGGATATGGCAAAAATAGTATTCAGAAAGACTAAGCTTTTACAGGGTGGTCTATGGGCATGCATTTCATGTGGCGATATAGTGAACGTCAAGGAAACAAGAGCTCTCATGTGCACGAATTGTGACAGCAGACTCTCGCGTAGTGACATACATGAACGATTTGACCAATTGAGTGGACGTAGGCGAACAGGCTATGGACAAACAAGCATAGACGAAGTTGAAGACTAACCAACTAGCTGAAATTCTAGTCCTCTCTGTAGAAGCATATGTGCCTCTTCAACGTCGGCTTGCGTTATAGTAATATCATCGATTTGAAGTAAAATATCACGATCCTTTGATTCTTCAAGAAAAATGACCACAGGATCTAAGCCCGCAGCATTTCCTGCACTGATGAGAGGTGCTGTGATTGCATCATAAAAATCAGCTCTACCAAGCGGAACATCCATCCTCTTCAACAAACGGTCTCCTTTTTTCGATAGCACTTGTCCGCAGGTAGGGCCATCATGTGTCATTAGTGAGATTACAAATCTTGTAGGCACATTCCCTCGGAGATAGAACAACATATCTGTCATCCAATCATATTCCTTTATCATAACATCTCCGAATATTATCATCAAGTCTTCAGCAACCATACCATGAACTGGAACTACCGGCGGCTTCAGATCTATCGGATACCTATTCCATGATGAAAATGCAGGGGAATTGAAAAGAAGAACAGTTTCAAAATCATTATTCTCGTACAATCTCCTACAAAGTGCTTGTCCTATAGGATTGAGACCTAAGACTACTGAATAGGTTTCAGTAATCTTCCTCTTTTTGTACACTTCTAAGATTGGACTAACCCATTCCTGCTCAAATGTTGGCATCTTGTCTTGCCCAATTTTCATAGATTAAGTGGGCTAATGACTGTTTGTCTTACAATCTCATATCTTGATTGCCCAAAATCGCTATTTTATTGGTTTTATTTGTACGGAGTCAATTCCGATTAATTTATGTGCAAGTCATCATGCGGCGTTCATGTCATTAACTAGCGGTGAGTGAGTACCATTGGATAAGTACATAGAGAGTGTATACAACCGTGTCATTGAGAAAGATCCTGATCAAAAGGTCTTTCATCAAGCTGTTTTAGAAGTACTAGAATCCCTTGAACCTGCAATCAAGAAATATCCTAAGTACAAGGAATACTCTATTCTTGAGAGAATTACTGAACCTGAGCGTATAATTCAATTCCGTATTCCTTGGAAAGATAGAGATGGCAAGATACAGGTTAATCGTGGATATAGAATTCAATTCAACTCAGCTATTGGCCCCTACAAAGGAGGTCTTAGGTTCCACCCCACAGTCAACCAAGGTGTTTTGAAATTCCTCGGTTTCGAGCAGGTCTTTAAGAACAGTCTGACAACGCTTCCGATGGGTGGTGGCAAAGGTGGTTCTGACTTTGATCCAAAAGGCAAGACAGATGCGGAAGTTGAGAATTTTTGCGAGAGTCTAATGTTTGAGCTCTACAGACACATTGGTCAATTCATAGATGTGCCCGCTGGAGATATAGGTGTAGGTGCTCGTGAGATTGGATACCTCTATGGTGCATACCGAAAAATCACGAATAATCATGGCACCTGTGTTCTCACTGGAAAAGGTGCTGGTTGGGGCGGTTCGCTGATTCGACCTGAAGCGACTGGTTATGGTTGTGTCTATTTTGTTCAGGAAATGCTAAAGACTCATGGCGAAGATATGAAAGGCAAGATTGCTGTTGTTTCTGGTTCTGGTAATGTTGCCCAATATGCTTCTGAGAAATGTATTCAGCTGGGTGCAAAAGTTATAGCAATGAGCGACTCGACAGGTTGGATTCACGATCCAGATGGTATTGATGAAGAAAAACTGGCATGGATTATGGATTTGAAGAATGTCCGAAGAGGTCGTATCCAAGAATATGCTGAGCATTTTAAGGTGGATTACACTGAAACTAAAAATGGGACTCCATGGAGCCTTAAGTGTGATATTGCACTTCCAAGTGCAACTCAAAACGAGGTAGATGCAAAGGAAGCAAAAATGCTCGTTGATAATGGTGTGCTAGCTGTTGGTGAAGGTGCCAATATGCCAACAGTCCCAGAAGGTGTTGAAATCTTTATTGAGAACAAAATCCTCTTTGGGCCTGGGAAAGCAGCTAATGCTGGTGGTGTTTCAGTATCAGGACTTGAGATGGCTCAGAATAGTCAACGTTTCTTCTGGACCCGTGAAGAGGTTGATGCCAAACTACACCAAATCATGCAGAATATTCATGCTAATGCATACAAGACATCAGAACTTTTTGGTAAGAAAGGTAACTATGTCATTGGTGCGAATATCGCAGGGTTCCTGAAAGTTGCAGACGCAATGATTGATCAAGGTCATCGCGCATAGATTGAAATTTGCAGTTCCCACTTTTGGGCACTGCAATTCTCCCTTTTTTGAATTATTGAGTAACTATCGTTTAATAATTTCTAAAAGCTCAGCGAGTCTTCTTTTTACATCAGACTCAACCGTACTAAGTTCAGCGAGTTGTCGAATGTGTAAAATGCGACTTTCCCTATATTTTCCTTCAGAAATTTTGCCTGTTCGACGTTGGATTTCGAGCTTATCTGATTCTGCGTTTATTTCATTACGTCGGGCTGTTACCAAATCAAATCCTTGCTTTAGGGACATCCATTCAATCATAGCATGGGACTTTTCTTCTTCTAATCTTTCTCTTCTTTGACGTTCGTGTTCAGCTTGTTTTAATTGCCTATTAGCAGCGCGAATTTCCTTCTGAATCTCATATAATCTACTCTCTACTTCTCTTTTCACTTGTACAATCTGAGTGGATTCAGACCATTTCTCACGGTATAATGTAATGTGTTCTTGATCCGTGATTTCACCATTTTCTAGCTGTCGATCTATTTGACTAAGTTCTGTTTGCACATCGAGAAGTTGTTTCTTTATCTCATCATACGATTTCCTAAGAGAAATCCACTCCACACTATATTGAGATAATACTTCTTTTGGATCGACATAGTATTCATCCTTTGGCGGAGCTCCTTCATGGTGACTCATCTTATCTGACTCCTATAGTCGCATTCCTCAGGAAATGCCTGACTTAAGGTATTTTCTAATATGCTGTGCACGCCTATCTTAATTTTATTTTAAAAAACCTATCCGCTTAAGAGGCAGATATGTATCATCCATAATTGATGTGCTTAAGAGTGAACATCGACATCGACCTTGTGCCAAAAGAGGAAAGAAAAGAAAAGCCAAGTGATGTTTTGCAAGTGACCTTTGGCACCATCTTTTCTGATCATATGTTTTCTATGGTTTATAATGGGACTCATTGGACAAATGCTAGGATTCATCCATTTGGACCTCTCTCCCTAAGCCCTGCTGCATTATGTCTCCATTATGCACAGGGAATCTTTGAAGGGATGAAAGCTTATCGCAGGGGTGAGCGTGTTCTTCTTTTCAGACCCGATATGAACTTTAAGCGGCTCAATTCATCTGCAGAACGGATGGTGATGCCAAAGATAGATATTGACTTCGCTTTGCACTCCCTTAAGGAGTTACTAAAGATTGACTCTGATTGGGTTCCTGAAGTGCCAGGTAGTTCTCTCTACATTCGCCCTACTATGATTGGAACTGAGCCCAAGCTTGGTGTTCGTCCTTCAGCTGTATGTCTTTACTATATCATACTTAGTCCAGTAGGTCCTTACTTCAAGGAAGGATTCGCACCTGTGAAGATTTTTGTTAGTGACAAATATGTTCGCGCAGTAAAAGGTGGGACGGGTGCAGCAAAGGCAAGTGGAAATTATGCTGCTGGTTTACTTGCTGGAACAGATGCATCCAAGGTTAGCTGTTCTCAAGTTCTATGGCTAGATGCTCTGGAGCACAAATGGTTAGAAGAGATTGGTACCATGAATATAGTAGTCCGATTTGATGATGAAGTTGCCACACCTCCACTCTCAGGTTCGATTCTTCCTGGTGTCACCCGTGATTCAGTACTTACATTATGTAAGGACTATGGCTATTCAGTAAATGAGAGGCAAATATCGATCGATGAGGTGATTGAAGGTGTCCACACTGGCAAAGTCCTCGAGATGTTTGGTTGTGGAACCGCTGCAATCATAGCTCCAGTTGGATCTTTATGGTACAAGAACCAGTCAAATCAGATTGCCAATGGTAAAACTGGCAAATTAACTCAGCAACTCTTTGATGATCTAATTGGAATTCAGTCTGGCGAACGAGAAGACCCTCATGGCTGGGTTGTACCCGTGGAATAGTTCAGTACTACCGTTACTCGAGACCTAGTTCCTCACGTTCAGCATCAGAAACATCTGGTTCCTCAGTTTCCAAGCTATCCCAAGCAGGAGGTGGGTCTAGCGAAGAATCTTCGGGAGAATACTCTGATTCGTCTGTTTCTTCAAAGTATTCCATTGGTGGAAGTTCTTCCTCTTCTTCCTCTTCCTCCTCCTCATCAATATCTTGTAGTCTGAATTCAGCTACAAGTTTTCCTTCTTCTATCTTCTCCAATAACATTCTGAACATTCGTTCAACAACTATACTGCGACCTTTTGCTTCAAACTCGATATTACCAATTTCGAATTCAACCTCACAATAGTCGACTTTCTTGCCTTTCTTTTTGTCTATGCCTTCCTCGATATTTTCTTCCTCTGACACGATATTCACCGGTTTCGTTTGTAGTACCTCACTCCTAATAAACCGTATCGATACTCCGAAGCATTTTAGTGTTGA
>JAEORI010000016.1 GCA_016840965.1 Candidatus Thorarchaeota archaeon
AAATTGGATGCATTTCTTGTAGTCAAGAATTGCCAAGGTGTTTTGTATCTATTGTCCACGACCTATCATGCGTATTATTCGCAGGATAAATTGAATGAATAGACAAATCAACCCTCAATATCCCTCAGGAATCATTTCGGATCCTGACTACGTGAGTCCTAGCAATCCTACTAGAAAATTTGGTATAGTTGCTATAATATCAATAGTCCTTTGCTGGGCAGTTCCTGAGTATCTCTCGGGTTTTGTTGCAGTACTAGGTCCTGTATTCTGGCTTGTATTCCACGTTCTCTATATTGGATTACTTGTTTCCTACTACATAGTATCAATGAAACGTTACACAGCCCAGAGGAGATGAAATGATGTCGATACAGCTTGTACTCATACTGTTCATTGCATCAATCATCCTCTGCTGGGGTGGAGGTGAAATTGTCAAGAGAAGGAACATCAAGATTCCGAAGCTGATTCTTGTCATCTTCCATATTGTATACATTGCAGGCCTTGTAGCAACCTACATTGTCCTGTAAATCTCACATGTACAGAGAGCACTCAGACTCTCTGTACTCTCTTTTTTTCTTTATCTCATCTTGTCTTCATAGAATATGTTAGGTCGATATGGTGCTGGCAGCTCGGGAGTATGATTCAGGATGCCCTCGATTTCGTCGAAGGTGTTTTTTGAAAGTGTCACATCTGATGCTCCGACGTTCTCGATGACATGTTCGGGCTTTGTTGCACCGACTAGAGCTGCTGAGATTTCAGGTCGCCTAAGAACCCAAGCTAACGCTAGTTGTCCTGTAGTAATATCCAGTGAGGATGCTATCTCGCTGAGCTTCCTTACTTTTACTAAATTTTCTTCTGTGAGGTAGGAACTCATAACCTTCGAGCTAGCTCCTCTACTTCCCTCTGGAGTACCATCATTATATTTTCCTGTGAGCAGACCCTGAGCCAAGGGACTGAAGACTGTCAACCCCATTCCATGTGTCTTTGCAACCGACATAACCTCAAGCTCGATGAATCTTGCCAGCATGTTGTATAAAGGCTGCTCAACAATAGGATTATGAGCTCCTAACTCCTTGGCTACTGCATTTGCTCGTTCAAGCTGTGCCGCAGTCCAAGCGGAGGTACCCCAATAGCGTACTTTTCCAGCCCTGATGAGATCATCCATAGCCATGACAGTTTCTTTTACAGGTGTTGTGTAGTCATACCTATGTAAAAAATAGATGTCAATGTAATCTAGGTTCAATCGTTCTAAAGAGCCCTCTATGGCATTCATGATATTCTTCCTACTATTCCCCCAATCAGTGATGTCTTCACTTGTCGGCCAGAACACCTTACTCGAGATTACCAGATTCCTTCTACTGACATTCTCATCATGCAGGAACTGGGCGATTACTTCTTCAGCTTTGCCGCCTGCATAAATTTCCGCAGAATCAATGAAGTTTATTCCATTGTCTAGTGCAGTGGTCATGCACTTTTTGGCCATCTCATTCTCAACAGTACCACCATAAGTCAGCCAGGAACCAAGTGAAATCTCACTGACTTTCAATCCACTCTTTCCAACCTTTCGATATCGCAAACGACCATCTCCAATTTCAGATTGATATCTTTTAACAATAGTTAATACTATTATGTCTTTGGTTCCGACTCATGGTAACAACTTGTCATATTTAATATCACTAGTGATACATTCGAATAACATAAAGGCTAGTCCCAACTTGAATTGATACATGTTCAGTCCATTTCGCAGGATGGTAGAGGTGTTTCGAGAAAAAGAAGCCACTAGTCCTGAGAAGGCTCTGACTTGGAAGGAACTAGGGTTTCCAGCAGAGTTTGAAAATCTATCTCTGCCAATACCCGAGAATGAATCGCCAATAGTGCGCACTGGTAGAAAGTACTACTTGTCCGAGGAGATGTTAGTACAGCTAAGGAAACGAAGGAATGAGATTTTCAGTCCTTTGAGGAAGTGGATTAAACACACTGCAAAGGTGCCAAAGGGTTTCCTGAGGTATCAAGTTCTGCACAAACTAAAGGAATGTTCAATGTCCGGAGCGGAGCTATCAAAAGCAATCGCGAATGACATGGATGGATTCTGGAAGCCAAAACCGGGATCTATCTATCCTTTGTTGAGGAGTCTGTTAAGGGATGGTCTAACTCGAGAGATTCCCGATAAAGATGGAAGAACTCGAAGATATGAGTTGACCAAAAAGGGCATTGAGTTCCTTGAAACTGAAATTGATAGAAGCCGAGAGCTTCGTGAGAAGATTAGTCAAGGAGTGTTTCCATTTTCCTCATTTGGTTCGGTTTTTGGGTCGTCAGAGAAGATACCAGAATCTCTCCAAACGCTCTTTACAGCACTCCTCAATTTTCGTATGGTGCTCTTGAATAGTCCTTCTCCAGAGATACTTGATGAGCTAACTCATGCAGCTGAACAGTTCACTAGCGAGCTTGAGAGAATCCGGAAAAAGTTTGAGGACTCGCAGTAGGACAAAACCACATTTCAAATTATTTTCCCTCAATATAATGCCTACGTAAACAATGATATACTGCTTGCTGAAGTTTTCTTTCAAGGTTGTGTGTGGTTTGAAGAGCTCAGTGGATCGACTTCGAGTTATTCGTTCAGGTACAACAATGCGTGATCCAGAAGTCTGGAAACTTGGTTATGCCGGACCTGAAATTAGGAATTTAGAACATGATCTTTGTGTATTGAATCTAGCAACTGTGAGTCTTGTGGAAACCGATGGTCAACGCCTCCTCATTGACACGGGCTGGGAAGGTCGCGTCGATAGCTCTCTGTTGCCCAAAGAACAGAATCGATTAGTCATGGAACTACGGTATTTTGGAATCCAACCGGAAGACATCGACGAGATTTTCATCACGCATTGGCATGGTGACCATTGGGAGAATATCTATCTTTTTCCAAAAGCGGTTGTCTATTATGCTGGTTGCTCCTCAAGTTTTGTTAAGAAAAATCTCTCAATGATTTCAGCTGAAAATGAAACTCGAAAGCTCAAGGAAGGTGACGAGTGGCATACTGGAATGGAGATACTTTCAACAGATGGTCACTCAGATCATGACCACTCGGTAGTCATTCAATACGAGAAAAACACGTTTGTAGCAGCTGGTGACGCGATTGTTTCTAAGATGTATTATCATACTGAAACGTTCTTCCCGAATGACCGAGTGATTAAATTTCAAAAAGAACTCAGAGTTTCTTTCAAAAAGATAGTTGAGAGAGCAGACTTCATTATCCCCGGGCATGATGGACCGTTTATCAACTATCGAAAGAACCAGTAGAGAACACAAGGGTGTGATCTAAAGCGTGGAATCAATTTTGAGTATGCACTTTTAATCAAACCTTTTAAGGTGGACAAGTTTGAAACGTCTCAACCTGTTTTGAATTGGGTGTTACGAATGTCTAGACAACAAACGCAATCTAATACAGATAAGGAAAGCAAGAGCCTTAGAGAAGAGCTTCTAGACCACTTTGAACGTGATGAACATGGATTGAAAAATCGCGAGATTTCAGTAATGACTAGACTGAGCCCTGAAATTGTTGAAACTCTTGATGCACTTGTCGAATTGGAAATATTCAAGAGCCGTTCTGAAGTCGTAGCATCTTTTGTTGAGAAAACAATTATGGACCGTAAGAATCAATTTGACTCGATAACAAAACAGGCAAGCGATATTTCAAAGAAGCGAGAAGCGGCAAAACATCTTGCTTATCAAGCAATTCGTTCAAAGAGCGAATCTGATTGATTAGAGAATGTCTGTATAGCAGTCATCAGGGTAGAAATTATTCTCATTCCTATCATGGTTTGGGTACCAGACTTGTGCAAAGAAGGGATTTTTCCTCGCGACCTCGTCCTGATTCCACGGAGGCGGCAGACACTCAGGGCACCAATGACCGGTTTTTAGTACAAGATAGGGAGTACCCTCAAAGCGATGATTGAATGCACATCTCCACATTAATCTTGAATACATGTCACCATCCCAAGAGTCAGACAGAAGTTCGCCTCCTCGGAATTTAGCGGCTCCTTGAAGATCAAGCATATCAAGGGTGTCTTTTGTTTCGTCATATCCATGATTCAATCTCTTCCACTCAGGTCTGAGATTTGGCATGTCCTTACCATCCCATTCACCAATGGACTCGTATATCTTGTATGAGCCATAGAATGCAGATATTCTTCTGTCATTCCTGTTCTCATACCAGAAAAGTGTGCCATCCTTTCCTGATACCATCTCTTTCATCCTATTGTATGCTGTTTTACGAATGAACGAGCGTATACCTGGTATCTTACTCAAAAAACCACCAACCCTTAGCATTAGTGGGCGATTCTCCATCACTTGGTCGTAGTGGTCTTCCAAGGACTCTCCCCAGTTGCGTATATACTCATTGAGAATCCAGCTGTCCTCAAAATAATGACAATGGAAATTTCTAAGAACAAACCATTTGCGCTCCATGATTTTCCTATAATCTCCCATACCAAGCATTTTCATCATTCGTTCAATGTACTCGATGAAGACAACTCTACAACTCGGTCCACCACCCATATTGTAAACTCGTCGCCAAAAATCCGAATCTTCAGGAATATCAAGACAATTTACAAGTCCCCTGCCTGCATCAAAACATGTGTTGAGCTCAATACAAGTGTCAATTGGTTGATGGAACATAATTGGGTCCATAAGGCTCATGGCATCTGGAATGGCAATGTATGTCTGTCGAAGAGATACCCAATATTTTAGTCCTGAATCTATGACAGCTCGTTCTCCGCGAATTTTACATGTCGCATAGAAATCAAACACACTTGGTTTTAGTGGATCTCCGACTCTACCCATATGGATGGACTGCAGACGGTCTCCTGTTTCAGCTACGGAGCCCACGTACACGAATTTGATGTGGTTCTGGCCACCTAGTTCATAGATCGCCTTGATGACATATTCTATTGCTTTTGTGTTGACTGCCTCTGACATCTCCGGATTGTGGTCTGCGGCGGGAGCAATGAATGCCATTGGAGAAAGAACCCAGTCTACTCCTCGAACAGACTCAAGGATATCTGAATACTTTGTAGCATCGCCCCACACTATTTTGAAGCTCTCTCCCTCTACAACACCATCTCCTTGTATACTCCTTATTCCACATTCCTGCTCATAGGATGCAAAAAGCTTCTTGTTCTTCGTAGAAGGTCGTAGTAGAAGAACTACATCATATTTCCGTTCTCCATTTTCGTCTACTCGTGCCCAAAGCTCCTTGAATGCAACAAAACCCATGGAGCCAGATGCACCAAGTAGCAATACTCTCTCTTTCATTTAGGCCATCTGAGTTGAATGCACTTCAGAGGGACATATTATCATATTGCAGAGGAATCTTAACTCTGCAAACTTGAGGGCTCCCAAATCTCAATCTTATTCCCTTCAGAATCCATAAACCATGCGAATTTACCTTCAGGAGTTTCTTGAACTCCTCGCTCATCTACCTCGACACCTTTTGATTTCAAGTGAACCACCATTCTGTCAATATCACTCACTACAAAATTAATCATCCAAGATGACTCACTAGGTTTGAAGTACTTTGTATCTTCAGGAAACGGACCCCATAATGTGTATCCAGGTTTTGTCAAAGCCGACCACTTGAAATAGATATATCTCTCCTCATCAGGTTTGAGTCCAAGCTTCTCGATATACCACTTTTCGAGTGCCTTCGGGTCTCTCGACTCGAAGAACACTCCACCTATTCCTCTCACG
>JAEORI010000098.1 GCA_016840965.1 Candidatus Thorarchaeota archaeon
AATGAATCCATTTCTAGAGCGGGTTCAGGATCTATGGGACATGATACGAGGAAAATAAAATGGGTCTGATATTAGAAGTTAAGAATTTAACAAAGAAGTTTGGTGGACTAACAGCAGTCAATGATGTTAATTTCGATATTGATCGAGGAGAAATTGTAGGGCTGATTGGTCCCAACGGTGCAGGTAAGACCACAGTTTTTAATTTGATGTCAGGATTCGAGAGACCTAACTCTGGTTCTGTCCGTTTCGATGGAATAGATATCACTAGAAAAAAACCACACCAGATTGTGAATCTGGGGATGTCTCGCACATTTCAATTAGTTCGCTCCTTTCGATATCTCAGCCTCCTTGACAACATATCTGTTGCTTGTCTTTCACCAAGGGGCAAGGAGGCATATGGTGACTCCGGAATAGATGAAACTGCAAGTTCAATTCTTTCCTCAGTAGGTCTCATTGATAAGGCTAGGCTTCCTCCAGTTATTCTTCCACATGGAGACCTAAGAAAGCTTGAGATAGGGAAAGCACTTGGAACAAATCCAGAATTGCTCCTTCTTGATGAACCATTTAGTGGACTTGCTCATGAGGAAAGAGTAGGAATTACAAAGTTGATTGAACAATTGATGGACGAGGGAGTAACCATTTTCATGACCGGACATGTTCTACGAGAGTTAATGACTATGGTACCCAGAGTCATTGCAATGCATCAAGGAAGGATAATAGCAGAAGGCCCTCCCAAAGAGGTCGCAAACAACAGAATTGTGCTTGAGGCATACTTAGGACGAGGTGATGGATTTGCTTAATGGATCTGCTGAAGGATTTGTTTTACTTGAACTGAAGAAAGTCTATCATTATTATGGAAAGGCAAAAGCTCTAGAAGAGATCAATCTCTCTGTTGAAGCTAGGTCATTGGACGCTGTGATAGGACCAAATGGAGCGGGTAAATCGACACTTCTTCGAGCCATATCAGGACTGGAAGAGATAGACAGAGGGAAGATTGTCTTCAACGGGGAACGGATTGATGAACTGGAGGCGCATCAAATTGCGCAGAGAGGTATTGCTCATTGTCCAGAACGTAGACGACTGTTCTATGACATGACAATCATGGAAAACATTGAACTCGGAGCATACACATTGAAGGACAAGACGAAGTATTCAAACCTCATTGACTTTGTTTTTGAAATTTTTCCTAGACTCCATGAAAGGACCAAGCAACGTGCGGGTACATTAAGTGGAGGCGAACAACAAATGCTAGCTATCGCAAGGTCATTAATGTCAAATCCAAAACTTCTCTTACTTGATGAACCATCTCTTGGTTTAGCACCAAAAGTAAAGGATAAGATCTTCGAAGCCATTCAACAAATCAAACATGAAGGGACTACTACACTCTTAGTTGAACAAGATGCAGCGCTAGCAATGGAGGTTGCAGATAATATTCACGTCTTAGAGGATGGAAAGATAGAGATAAGTGGTACGCGAGAGGAACTCGAACGTGAACCTCGAATTAAGAAGGTATACCTTGGTATCTAGGAGGTATCAAAATGTCGGCAACCTTAGAAGAGCTTCTCCGTGATGCGAAAGTTGAACTTGTTGTGGCAAGAGCGGAAAAGGACTCAGAGATTATAAATGAGATTGCAGGTTACCTCGAGAGTGATATTCGGTCAATACGATTCAATGCCGCTTTATCGCTCGGAGAACTTGGTGAGAAGGCTGCTACCAGCGTTTCAAATCTGATGAACTGTTTAGAGGATCATGATTGGAGTATCTGTCGAGAAGCTACTAAATCATTGGGGAAAATCGGACAAGCTGCAGTCGATGCAATTCCCAAGCTCTCAGTCTTATTAAACGATAAAGAAGTTTCAATACGAAAAGAAGCTGCAATATCACTAGGTAAAATTGGCGTTGCCTCAGATGTAGCTGTCACGAGTCTGATTGCTGCTCTTGATGATCAGGACGAAGAGGTTCGAACTGAAGTAGCGAAAACCTTAGGAAAAATGGGACCCGGTGCACACGCTGCAATTCCAAGGCTTATACAAGGTCTCAGAGACCCAGGTTGGACTATACGGACAGCTTCAGCTCAGTCCATAAAACAGGTTGGCAAGGGTTCAACTGAGGCAATCCCAACTCTGGTCCATACGTTAGAAGATAATGATTGGAGAGTTAGATATCGATCAATAAGCACTCTAGTGGAAATAGGTGAACCAGCAATTCCTGCTCTTTTAGAGGTCATCAATCATTCAAATCCCATTGTTCGAAAAGGGGCGATAGAAGCCCTAGGAGAAATGAAAGTATCTAACCAGAATATAATTGGAGCAATTGCTCTACAATTAAAAGACAAAGTTGAAAGTGTCCGTGGGAAGGCGGCTGATGCACTCCGTATGATTGGTAAAGACGCGATTCCTGTGCTTGTTGAATCTTACAGCACTGCCAGCAATCAAATGAAGATTATAATCATCTCATCAATTGGAGGTATTGGCAAGGGTGCGGTAGATGCCATTCCAAATCTGATAGAAATTTTAAAGATGGGCGGAACTGATGCCAAGGCTGAAGCGGCAAGTGCATTAGGAAAAATTGGTTCTGCAGAGGATTCAGTCATTAATGCATTGATAGAAGCGTTGGAAGACAATAAGAGCGTTGTTCGTCGTGAAGCCGCATTAAGTCTTGGAAAATTTGGTTCAGCATCTGTAGAGTCTATTCCTGCTTTACTTAGTGCACTGGAAGATAAGAAGCCTGATGTCAGATGGCGTGCATCAGAAGCCTTAGGAAAGGTAGGAGTATCAAATACTAATATCATCCCAGCATTAGAGAATATGCTGCATGACGAGTATGATTACGTTGCAGAAGCTGCTCAAGAGGCACTCGATTTAATAGGTGGAGAATAATTTACAGGTTGACAAAAGATGAGCGAAGACCCGTATGCTGCGAAACCATGGCTAAAACATTATGACCCCAGTGTTCCTGAACACATCGATTATCCTGAAATGAATCTGTATCAGATTCTAGATAATACAGCGAACGAGTTTGGAAGTAAAACAGCAATTTGGTTCCAGAAGCGCAAAATATCGTATAAGGAATTCAAAGATATTGCAGACAGACTTGCTACAGCCCTACGAGATCTTGGTGTGAAAAAGGGTGATACAGTTGCTATCATGATTCCCAATTTTCCGCAATTCTTGTTCAGTTTCTATGGGATTTTAAAGGCGGGTGGGATTGTCACAGCATGCAGTGTCTTACTAACTGAACCCGAGATAGCCTATCAGCTTAACGACTCTGGAGCTGAAACAATTATTGTTTGGGACGCTCAGCTTGAAAAGATTAACAATATCAAGGATCGGACAAGACTAAGGAATATAATCATCACAAGTGTAATGGACTATATTCCAAATGCTCCGCGAGACCCGCCTGAAATCGCTGGCACAATGCAATTTCTTAATTTAATAAGTAAAACAAAACCAGATCCACCTCAGTTTGAAATTGATTCTAAAACACAGATTGCAGTCCTTCAGTACACAGGTGGAACCTCAGGTCTTCCGAAAGGTGCGATGCTTACACACCATAATTTACTATCTAATTGTATAGCAACTCACACACTAGTTTCATCTCAAATGGAGCGAGGAAAAGACACAGGACTTACTAACCTGCCATTATTCCACATTTATGGGATGACTGTCTGTATGAATGTATGGATATACAACGGGTCACGAATAGCACTGAATCCAGATGCTCGAGATCAGAAATCACTGTTCGAGATTATCCGTGAAACAAAACCAGCAATGTTTCCAGGCGTTCCAACTATGTACATGAGATTGCTAGAGCGAGATGATCTTGAGGATTACGCTAAGGATTTACGGTCAATACGGTTCTGTAATACTGGTGCGGCAGCAATGCCTCCTGAAGTTCTACATGAGTTTGAAGAACGAACTGGCTGTGTAATAATTGAAGGATACGGACTCACCGAGTGCTCTCCCGTCACACATAGCAATCCCATTGGTGGAACAAGAAAAGTCGGATCAATTGGCATTCCACTACCTGATACAGAGGTACGAATAGTAGATGTTGATGATTATACAAAAATCGTGCCTATTGGAGAACAAGGCGAAATCATGATCCGTGGACCCCAGCGGATGATGGGTTATTGGAATAAACCAGATGCTACAGCAGCTCAGATCAAGGATGGATGGTTACTGACTGGGGACATCGGAAGGATGGATGAGGATGGGTACTTCTACATTCTTGATAGGAAAAAAGATATGATAAATGTCAGTGGCTTCAAGGTGTACCCGAGAGAGGTTGAAGATGTACTTTTCGAACATGAGGCTATTGAAAACGCTGCAGTCATAGGTATCCCCGATCCTGAAATAAAGGGCAGTGATATTGTCAAAGCTTATGTTGTTTTGAAAGAGGGCTTCAAAGCAAGCGATGAGCTAATCGCGGACATTCGAGAATTTCTCCGAAAGAATGTTTCACCCTACAAAGTTCCGAAAGAGGTCGAATTTAGAAAAGAGCTTCCAGAAACCCTAGTAGGTAAAGTGCTTAGGCGAGACTTGAAGGAACAAGAGTTAGGTCCAGAAGTATAAAGTCTAATTTACTGGTTTCTTTCACTTTAACCGTAGAATCTCTTTCAACCAAGACACAACCTCAGAATACGCTTTAATCCGATTCTGAAGCTTTGCTAGACCATGACCCTCATCCGCAAACCTCAGCATTCTTACATGCAAACCTTTCTCCATTAACTTCTCATAAATTTGCATTGACTCTGATAGAGGAACTCGTTCATCATTATCACCTTGTATGATAAATAATGGTGCAGAAATCCTGCCAATCTTGTGAATTGGACTGATTTGGTTTAATACCTCCAAATCATCCTCAAGACTTCCATACTCTGCCGCGCGAAGAGATCTTCTCCATGCAGCAGTGTTTTGAATGAAAGTGACAAAATTAGAGATTCCAACGATATCAACACCAGCTTTCCAGAGTTCTGGATGTTCAGTCATTGCTGATAGGACAGCGAAGCCTCCATAACTGGCACCATATATAACAAGCCGTTCTCCATCAATCTCACCATCCTCTGCTTTGAGATGAAGTGCGAGATGCTTAATGTCCTTGATTGAGTCAAGTCTTTTCTCCACATTATCTAAGCCAAGGTACGTTCGACCATAACCGTCACTTCCCCGGATATTCGGTGCAACTACTGCAAAACCTGCTGCAAGATAGAACTGGATTACAGGGTCGAAGCTAGGTCTACTTTGAGATTCGGGTCCCCCGTGTATAATGATCAAAGTTGGCCAGCCATTATCAGGCATATGGCCATTCGGGATGTATTTGAAATATGGTACACTTAGATTGTCGAATGAATTGAATCGGTCAAGAGTTGGTTCCACAAATGTACTTGGATCTAAGTTTGCAAAATCAACCTCAACAGCTCTCCACTGTGTCATGCTTTTAATATCTAAGACCCATATGCATGTTGGTTGATTTCCTGAACTCATTGTGATTGCCAGTAGATGTTCATCTCCAGATAGAGAGAGTGCTTTATCCTGATTCCATGAACGTTCATCTCCGTATGGGACAACGCCCCTTAATGGAAATGGCAAAGTTTCATGTTTGCTAAAACCACCGCTGGCGAATTTAGCTCGATGTAAAGTACTGTACCCTTCTTCATTTTCTAGGAAATAGGTCCAAATCGAATCTTTCGAGTGAGCATAATTCTCTATGTCATAGTTGATTAGATTTTCAAAATGTCTTAGTTTTCGAAATTCGCCGTTTGTCGTAATAATGGCAAGTCGTTTTAGGTCAAAATCATAATCTGTATTGACAAGTATGTGTTCAAAATCTAACCATCGAACCACTTCCCACCGATGCTCAGAATTGCCGCTAATTGCCGCTGTTAAGTCCATTAGTTCCCCTTTTGCGATGTCGAGAAGCAGAAGATGTTGATCTGCATTGCTTAGCCTCTGAGTCATGAGAATCTTATTGTCATTATTCATTGTACCTGAAACTTTGATTACGCCTCTATTGGGTTCATAAATGAGTTCTGGTTTATATTTTCGAAGAGGAATTTTCCCTCGATAGACATCAAGACGGGCTCTGTCAGTGAGATTTGCGCTATAATAAAGATAGGATTCTGAAGAGTATGAGATTCTATGCTTCGCCGCATGGTCCGAAGTCATCCAATGAAGACTCCTATCTTCATCAATGAGTCCTATCTGGAAGTTTTCATCACCGCCACGATCTCGAGTGAAGAGTAATGTGCCATCAGAAAGGTATCTTGGGTCTGTACATCTATCCAATTCATTTGTAAGTTGAGTTCGAGGATGTACCTTGCTTTTCTCCACATTGCAAGTATATATTTGATAAATACCCGTGACATTTGATGTGAAGGCAATCCGTTTCGTGTTTGGATGCCAAGTAACGCCTCCTGCAGTTTCTACAGCAAGATAATCTTCAAATCTGATTTTGGAGGTCATTGTACTACTATCCTCTCAGTTTCTCTACCTCTGCTAAGTGTTTGAGTAATTTTTTCTTGTATGCACTTCTCATCAATTCATCTTTAATAGCAACTAGATTCTGTTCAACATGACGGTAAAGTTCATCTTTACTCAATGAATCAATCTTGATATTCCAGTTTTTTAGGCTATATAGATAGCTAATATTTCTGTTTATGAGATCGGGCATTTTTAGAGGTGGATCATGACCTGCAATAATCAGATACCAATTAAGTCTAAGGTAGGATTCAAGACTCCGGATATATTGATCGAAATTTGCATGATTAAGATATGGAATCGGGCTTTCAATATTATCTCCAACAAAGAGTACTTTATCAATTTCGTCATAGCAAGAAGATGAATCGAGTGTGTGTCCGGGAGTATGGAAAAAAAGAACTTCATCATCATCAAACTTCAAGGTTTTTTGAAAAATCTGGGTCGGTGGTATAAGCTTGACCTTTCCTTTCTTGTGTTTCTCATATTTCAAAAGAGAGGATTTTCCCTCCAGCAGGATTCTCTCTCTACAGTGTTCATGTCCTACAACAGATGCATCTTGGAAGGATCCGTTTCCCCAGTAATGATCGTAATCAGCGTGAGAATTGAAGATTACCAAGGGCATGTCTACATATCCTTCATTTTCTATAAGGTGATGAACAATCTTCATTGAATTGTTCCCAAGAAATGTATCAAGAACAAACACATGTTCGTCTCCGAATATTACGTAGATGTTAGTATAGTACGGATCGCTGAATGAGATGAGAACTCCTCGACTACCAACTTTCTCAACAATCATTGAACTCCTATAATTTTAGAATATACTAGCTTTAGAATATGCTGTTCTTTGGTGAGGCTACTTAGAAATTACCTATTCTTTGGTTTAGAAAGGTTAACTCTCTAATATTGAAAAAAGATTACAAGTCTGATAGCTGTACCGCGGAACCTCGGATGCAGTAGAAGTCCCAACGTAAACTCATTGTTTTAGTTATAGAACAAGCCTTACAATGGCAGTCCTTTCGCTCGGTGATCATCTCACTTTTTCCAAAGGTACAATAAACAGCATTTATTTCACCAGTTTCAATGTTTGTTGGACACTTGCTACATAAACAGAGATGAAGAACTTGCTCTGCACTTCTCTTTATATCTGCTTCAGACATTCCTCCCATCAGAGCTTTATATTTTGTTTCAAAGGTATCAGTTCCCCAAGTTTCTATATCCGCCATTATGAACACCCTATTTATTTTGAGAATTTCAATGATTGATGTTTTTTCTTCTCGCAACTTTAATACATAGCACTACTGAACTTCTTTTCTAATATCCATAAAGGTTCTTTCGAGTGCTTCAAGTTGATCAGGATATTTGGGCGTGTGACTCTTGAGGATATTGGTCACTTTTTCAGTTGCCCTATCGAATGTATCCCGTGAGCCGTCCTCAATCCATGATTTTGTGGTTCGTCTAGATATAATATCTGATGGCATGAAATGCTCTGATCGTAGGTTCTTCGAAGTGTGTTTTTGTCTTAAATAATCTCCACTTGACCCAACCTTTGATATTAATTCTACAACTATCTCGGCATCTTCAAAGTCAATCCCTCGAGATAGTCTATATGCTGAACCGCACAATTCATTATCAATGACGAGCTTCTCCAAAGACTGACAATTCAAGTGAGCCAACATCCCAGGTCCAGATATGACATTTATTTTTGACAATGCTCCAAACATCAGACCGATACCGGATTCAAATCCACTTTGTGAATCCTCTATTTTTGCATCACTTGTCCCCAAGTATGCATGTGTTGGCAGCTTGTAATACTTCCCGATCTCAGATGAGGCACATGCTGCGATAATTGCCTCAATTGAAGAGAATCTTGGAGTTGCATATCTCATATCAAATGAGCCCGATGCACACCCATAGATTATTGGAGTTCTAGGACTCAAGAGTTGAGAAATGACTAAACCGCTGAGAATTTCAGCATTAGACTGGATCAATGTGCCTTGAATTGTTATTGGACTTGTTGCACCCATTAATGGCGCTGGTACTAATTCTATAGGAATTCTGTATGTTGAACAATCTAGTAGATGCTGAGAACCCACGTCATCCCATAATAAAGGCGATGTGGGGCAGCAGTCAAATACTGCACACGGTTTTTTGGCAAGTTCCTCAGAATCTCCTACAACAGCCGCCAAGAGCATTTGCATGTGTTCCACATCATCTTTCCTAAATGCTCCTGTGATAATGGGTTTCCGAGAATACTTCAAGATAATGTAAAGACGGTATGGACCTGAAAGATCTTCAGGTACATCAGAGGGCACGAGTGCAGTACTTTGAGCTTTAAGGTGTTCCAGATTATCAACTAGCTGAACAAGTTCAATACAATCTTTTAGTGTTCCTTTGCGAATCTCCTTAGATTGTCTGTCTTTAAGGTAGAGTGCTGTTGATCCAGGATTAAAAAGAACTTCATCGGCACCAATCCTGTATGTTTTTGATCCATCAGTCGAATAGATCTCAAACGTGGATGGAGCTTTTTTGATTGATTCGTTCACAAGATATGGTGGTATTCTGACTTGGTTTCTATCAATTGAACACCCATTATCCTGTAAAAGGGATAATGCAGTTTGATTCCTGACCTTTATTCCTGTTTTCTCAAGAGTTTCCATCGTTGCATGGTGGATTGATTTCCAGTTGTTTCTCGATACAAAGCTAATTGTTGCCATCGCATTGGTAATAAATCACTCTTGAACTTAAGTCTACATGATTTACTAACTTCAAGATGCTCCATGTCAGGAAGAGGTCAGAGGACTATGAGCTTCGGCAAAAGTCGATTACGCGCTATTATGAATAAAAAGGCGCGAGATATATTAACAACCCTCAATATTGCTAGGAATACTCCTTTAAACTTGGAGGGTAATTTGATGGCAGAAATACCAACACCAACAACTGGCTATGCAGCACCAGCCAGATCACGACCATTAGGGGTCACGATAATCGCAATTCTAATGATACTTGGGGCATTAATGAACCTCATAGGTTCTCCGCTGAATTTCGCTTACGGAGTTGCCTACGGGAGTTTCTATACTGTTATAGGAGTAATTAATCTAATCATTGGAATTGCACTTTTCCAATTGATTCCTTGGGCGCGAATGGCTGCAATTATTATGGAACTCATTGGCATTGTCATTGGTCTCTTAGTAACCGTTTGGATGGGTAGCATCTTAGAGATGTATCTCCCAGGCATTACTTCATACCTAATGATAAGTATGATACCCAGTGTCATTATTGGGTTGATTGTAGTCATCTACCTCATGCAAGGTTCCGTAAAAGCTGCTTTTGAAGGCACAACCTGGTAATAGGTTTTGCATATACAAGAGGGGTCTAAGCCCCTCTTTGTTTTCTTTATTCTTCTAAATCAAAATACAGGATACATGACTGAAAAGCGTTAAATGATTTTCACACTATACAAATATGGAACGAGTTAGAAATTGAGGGAGTATTATGGCTATATCATATGATGATGAAATCACAGTATCTGAAAGCACTACGATGGATGAATTAAAATACAAAGTAAAATCATGGCTTGCTTCTTCGAATGGACGAGATTATGAAATGGAGGTTGTATCAGAGCGACATATCATACTGACTAAAGCAAAACATGACATGAAAGTATGTTGTTATGGTTGCATTTGTATGATTTTGAGTATCTTCCTGACTATTCCCTTCTTCATGTTTACAATACCATATAATGAGCAAGCATTTCTTGGGGCAATGATGGTTTATGTTGGTCTAATTGGAGCAATTATGGTTATCACTACTGCCATCTTCTGCTTAAAACCTGAGAAGGCTGTTTTTGAAATGAGATTTGGAAGTGATATACCAATTCGAATACACATTCATAGGACCGGAGAAATGCAGAAGTCAGCTTATGAGTATGAATCATTAAAATCCACCATTACTGGAGGAGCTGATCCACTGGGAGGCCCATCGCCAATTTCATAGCTCCTTCTAAGTTGATGCAAAATGGGACATATTCCTTGGTTTCCAAACAAGTTTAATAGCTGATCAATACTTCTTTTCTTGTACACATCAATGTACAACAGCAAAATGAGGGGTTGTGAGTGTCAGGGTTTATTGATGAGTTCCAAGCACCAGATTATGTTACAATGGATGAAATAAAGCGTCGAGTAATATCGTGGCAGAGGAGTTACGCAGGAAAGGATTATGTTTTGCAGGTTAAGTCAGAGCGTCATGTTATTCTAACAAAAGCAAAACATGATTTGAAGGTCTGCTGCTATCCGTGCATCATAATAATTTTGAGTGCCTTTGTTATTGTGATGTTTCCAATATACTCTTACGCAGCGGCCACGGCTCTCATTTTTGGATATCTAGCATTCATAATGATAGTCATGATTGTGGCATACGGTTACTTTTTCTTGCATCCTAAGAAAGCAGAATATACGCTGATGTTTAGTTACGAAACTCCAATAAACATTAGAGTACATGCAAATGGAGCAATAGCGGAATCAGCTCATGAGTATCAAAGTTTGAAGAGCAGTATTCTAGGCGGCAAACAAGAGCCCGGTCCTGGGCTTGTTTACTGATTTGAAGGATACGAATGTCAAGGGAGTCATATTTTGGATAACATATTCTTGAGGTAAAATAGGACATAGGCGTGGTGAGTATTCAGTAGAGAGATAATGTTATCACAAGGAGAGAATCGAGAATGACTTGGTGATCCAATTGGTACTTCCATTGGTTATAGTTCACGGTGGAGCTGGTTCTTGGAAAGATGAGAGAATTCCTATTGGAATCGAGTACGTTGAGAAAGCTGCTATAGTAGGTTTCAAAGTTTTAATCAATGGAGGGACTGTTGTTGACGCTGCTGAAGCATGCACGATCTTCATGGAAAGTTCTGGAAATCTAAATGCTGGAAAAGGAGCACGACCAAATCTTGATGGTGTACAAGAATTAGATGCGATGATAATTGATGGGAAAAATCTCCAGTTTGGTTCTGTTGCAGCTGTCACGGGGATTCAGAATCCAATCTCATTAGCTCGATATATCATGGAAAAAACAGACTTCAACTTTTTCGCAGGCCAGAACGCCAAGAAATTGTATGATAAAATGATAGAGGAAGGTTATCGTCAAGAGCTTCAAAATGGAGTTATTAAAAATCCCAATCTAGATACTCTTGGTGATACAGTTGGATGTATTGTGGTTGATATTGAAGGGAATATTGCTGCAACGTCTTCCACCGGTGGAATTCCTGAGAAACTCCCTGGCAGGGTAGGTGATTCGCCAGTGATGGGGGCTGGAGCATATGCAAACGATCTGTGTGGTGCATCAGCAACTGGTTGGGGTGAGCACATAATGAGAGTCGTCCTTAGCAGGATGGTTGTCCTCTACGTAGAAGAAGGTCTTGATGTCATGGCAGCAGCCAAGAAAGGCATAGAAATGTTCCAAATGAAAACAGCAAGTGAAGCTGGGATTATTGTTGCAGACAGAAATGGGAACTATGGGTATGCTTCAAATACAAAAGCAATGCCTGTGGCTGCTATATCTGGTAAGATTGAAAGTCTTGTTTCATATACTTGCATGGAATAAACATAATCTCAATCTCAAACTCGTGAAAGCGAGAGAAGTGCTCCATTTTTCCCCCTTAAGAAAGTCCGCGAACCAAACTTTTGCCTAAATAAATCTAATGGATTAAGTTGCTACGAAACCACACCTTATATTCAAACTAATTCCAAAAATCTTCACGTGGTTAGGAATTCTAGCCACGACCCGGAAAAGGCATAGGAATCTCGCATTGAAGCTCACAATCCACAGCTTTCTCGTATTCAGTGCATCCATTCTCGTGTTGGAAAAATTATGGTTTCGTCTTTTCCGGGTCTTCCCTCTTTCAGAGGCACATTCTACAATATAAATATGAATGCTGCCTAATTTTTTCTAAAAAAAAGACTGGTACCTTGATTTTAGAGCATATGCATCTAATGATATGTTTTCTGTATCGCATCTTTTAGAAATCTTGAGTTTCGAATAGCATCACGTTTCCACCATATTATTAGAATGATGCAGAAAGAGATAATTCCAATTTGCGGAAGGAGCACTGTTTGCATAGAGGGTGGATTTGGATCCCCAAAAACACCTATTGAGATGAATCCCTGCCCAGTTTCTGTTTCATACCCCAGAGAATCCACCGCCCAATAGCTATATGTCATCATTCTTGGATTTAAGTGATCATAGATATAGAGGTCAGGTTCTTCGGTCGTTGGTTGATGAACCATTTCATGAACAGCCCCGTTCACAGTTATCGTAACCATCTCGACTCCTGATGGATCACTTACTCTTGCTATAAACCTCCAATGTGATGGATACTCATAATTATAATCTACACAGTGCGGACCAAGTTCAGCCAGAATAACAGGACCTTCAAAATCGATTGGAAAAATAGGATCGAATCTTGTGGGAAAGTGGTCAATACTGTTTGTTGATCCGGGGATGTTGTAAACACCTGTTCCGTTATAATGGTACCAGGCATTACCACAAGATATTCCATCATCCCAATGGTTGTGACTGCCACCATTATCAACAGCAGTGTACACTTCTTCAACACTAGCCAATCGATTCCCAATAATTATGGAATTTGACATATCAATGAAAGCAATTGCAGTTCGAATATTGGCGATTGTATTGTTTAGAATACTGCAATTGTTGCTATTATAGGAGAAAATACCCTCATATCCACTAAGGATGATGTTACCTTGGAGAGTCAAATTTTCGCTATTATCGATGTCTATGCCCGTATTCTTTGTTATGATTGAGTTTTGTGTGATATTTGCATTTGTTACATTCTGGAGGATCAAAGCTACATTGTCAACATTAAAGGTACAGTTCTCGATTCTAAAATAACTCCGAGTGTGAGCTATTCGAATATATATATCCCCAGAGTATGTTTCCTTGCTAAGGATAAAGGGATTGAATGAAGTACCATTTCCACTCCATCCTTGAGCTATGAAGTCAGCATCAGATTCTATTGATATGCGAACTGTTGCTCTCACGAATGACTGCGATTCACTTTGAATTGAGGTATGCCAGTTTACTATTGAGATAGGGAGAGTCCATTGAAACAACATTAGGGTTAGTAATAAGACAGATAATATCCGTTTTGAAGACAGTATTTCTCCCTCAGATGCTAATTCCTTAGTTTCCTAATGAATCTAATTTTAGACGTATTGAAATAAAAAAAACCTAGTATCGTCTTGTTCGGGATTGCTCCCAAATAGAAAAACGCTTTCTAAGATGAACACGCAAGATGTATCAAAAACGTGGAACTAACACCAAGGCTTTAAGCTAATACACAGCAGAGTTTGTGGCCTTAAACCAAGGTGGAATATTTTTTCGATTGGCAAAGAAACGAAAATCATCAGGTCGAGCAAAAGGAGGAGCTGGTCATAAAGACAGCGTTCAATGCTCGAGATGCGGGCGACTAGTCCCAGCAGATAAAGCTAAGAAATACACGAAAAATGTTAGCTCAGTAGAACCCCAGATTGCACGTGAACTCCGCCAAAGTGGAGCTTATATTCCAGCCCATAGAGTCACACAATACTATTGTGTAAGCTGTGCCGTGCACTCAGGAAAAGTTCACATCCGAGATGTGCGAGCAAGAAAATCAGCTTTTGCTCGCTAGGACTTTCAAAGGATGAGCTTTACATCTCAAAGTGAAATCATAGGATAATTTTCTAAATTAGTAGATATGCTAAATCCCGATTTTTCTAAGCCCTCTATACATAACTGCTCTCATCAGGACCTTTGCCAACCATCTGCTCCAATACATTATCATAGTCAGCATAAGATCTCAGACCAGGTATTTTTCCAAGTGGTTTTCCATCTTTAAACGCGATGACCATAGGAACTGAATTTACTCCAAAATGAGCAGTTGTTCGCCTATTTCTATCAATGTCAATCTTTGCAAAGTACACTTTTCCTTCATAGTCTTTGGCCAATTCAGAAAAAATAGGGGCAAGTACCTTGCAGGGGCTACACCATTCTCCAAAGAAATCAACAATAGCAAGTTTAGTTTGTTGAATGGTCGCCCAAAAACTATCATCCGTTAAGAGATTGACTCGACCATTTGCCATAGGTTCCATGACTTTTGGTTGTTGAGCACGCTCCATTAGAATCTGCATTTTTCTTCTGCGAATCTCTTCAAGCTCTTCGTCATTCAGCACATGAACACCCCTTACGGATGTGCATAAACATTGCACAACCGTATATGAATTCTTCGATTGGGCGAAAAGAAATTGGACATTTTACTGATTCAGGTCGGTTTATATTCCACTCTACGAACGCTGGAAGAGGGAGCATCTAATGCCTGCTGAATTGAAGAAAAGCTCACTCAGATACTATGCCATGCTAATAGTCGCTATGGCTTTCTGGGGTGGGAGTTGGCCTTCTGCCAAGATCGTCGTAGGGATTGCTCCTCCAATGACAATTGGCTTTTTTAGATTCTCCATAGCGAGTGTGTTATTTCTAATCCTTCTAATTTCAATTGAGCCTGAGCCAAAGCGGATTTTCAAGAGAGAGAATCTCAAAATATTATTCCTGGTTGGACTGACTGGCATTTTTGGTTATGGTGTTCTCTTTCTCACGGGCATGCGATTTACTACTGCAACTCAAGGAGCCATCATCGCAGGGTTTAACCCCGCTACAGTGAGTCTAGTTGCACACCTGTATCACAAAGAACGTCTACGACAAAGATGGCAATACATTGGTTTTGTACTAGCGTTCTTGGGTGTGGTTTTTGTAGTAGGAGTACAGGCACTTCTTGAATTCAATCTTGAATATCTAGTTGGCAACTTGATTATACTTGGAGCTATGTTCACTTGGGGGCTCTACTCCTCTGTTGGCAAACAAGCAATGAAAACAATGTCTCCTCTTGAAGTCACAACAGGGGGGTCTATTATTGGATCTTTTCTTTTTGGGATGGGTGCGTTAACAGAAGAAGTTTGGTCACTTCCAGCAATGGCTGACTCAGTGTTTTGGATTAATGCACTATATCTTGGAACCTGTGTTACATTCATAGGTTTCTTGTTCTATTTCATTAGTATCAAAGAACTTGGTGCGACACGATCTGGAGGATTCATCAATCTTGTTCCTGTTTTTGGTACTATCTTCTCCTTTCTCATCCTGCACGAAGAAATATTCTGGACTTATGGGATTGGTTTGTTACTCGTCATAATTGGAATAGTAATCATCAATTTACCAAATTCTAGAGAAACAGTTATTGCGGAACAAAGATAATGGAATGGGAATCAACTAAAGATGGATTTTGAATCCAAGTAGGGTGCGATGTATGGCAGCTTACGATGAACTAATGAGGAAAGCAAGAGAGTATATACTTCTCAAAACTGTGAAGTATCTTGTAAAATGGGATTATGAAACATATATGCCACCAAGGGGACTGATACTAAGAAGTGATCAATTATCGGTTATAGAACAGCTTATCCATCGCATGAAAGTCGATACTGAGATAGGCAGATTACTCGAAGAAGTAGGAAGGGTTGCTGGAACATTAAATGAAGTTCAGAATAGGAATATCTTCAAAATACGTCGTGATTATAATAAAGCCATTAATGTTCCTGAAGATCTCGTAGCTAAAATTGCTAAACAAGAACCAATAAGTCTCGATTCATGGAAAAAAGCTAAAGCAAAAAGTGACTGGAAAATCTTCGAACCTGAATTGCAGAAGACTGTTGATCTTGCTAGAAAACGCGCTGAGATTGAGATGAAGGTGAAAGATATTCCTATTCTGTATGATAGCATGTTAGATGAGTTTGAAAGAGGAATTACGAGTTCTCATATCGCCAGTGTTTTCAGTGAATTGAGAAATAAACTGGTACCCTTGACTGGGAAGTGTGCAGAAGCATCGGAGGATTTCGATTCTTCATTCTTAAGTAAAAAGGTGCCCATTGATATTCAAAGAAAAATCGCTACGGATTTAGCGTCCATTGTAGGATATGATACAATAACTAATCAAGCAGGTGGTAGGATTGATGAGGTAGAGCATCCATTCACTACAGGATACTATGATGATGTTCGAATCACGGTAAAATACCACGAAGATAATTTGTCTTCTGCAATATATGCCATTCTCCACGAAGCGGGTCATGCGCTCTACGATCAAAATTTGAATCCTGATTGGAAGTATCAACCAGTGGGGGAGTCAGCATCCTATGGTATTCATGAGTCTCAATCAAGATTCATTGAAAACATAATTGGACGATCATCGGAATTTCTTAGATTTTATCTTCCACGACTGAAAGAGTATACAAGAGGCTCATTCCCAGGAGTGGATGAGGAGTCATTTATCAGAGCCATGAATTTAGTCAGACCTACTTTCATCCGTATTGAAGCTGATGAAGTGACATATTCATTACACATTATAATTCGCTTTGAGATTGAGAGAGACCTCTTCTCAGACAAAATAACTGTAGGAGAGTTACCTCAGGTCTGGAATGAAAAATATAGTGAATATCTTGGGATTGATGTTCCCAACGATACATACGGTGTTCTTCAAGACACACACTGGGCAGACGGATATTTCGGTTATTTCCCAAGCTATGCACTTGGTAACATATATGATGGAATGCTACTCGATAAGATGCAACAGGATTTTCCTAATTGGTTAAGCTATGTATCAAAGGGTGAAATTTCGCACATCATAGATTGGCTCAAAAAGAATGTACATCTTAAATCAGATCTTTATAATCCAGCTGATTTGATTGAAAAAGTTACGGGCAAGAAAATGACAGCTAAACCCTTCATTAATTATTTGGAGAGTAAATATTCAGCTATATTTGGATTCTGAGATATAAAGAGGCGTTCGAATATAGAGTGCCAATCTCTCTTTTTTGCTAAGAGTTATCTTTGTTCGTGAGGAGAATAATATCGAGGGTATCAACGAGAAATGGCCTCTGATTCTTGGGATAATTCTGGGTCCTACAATTACTGGCGACCCTTACTGGCAATCATCAATTTTGGAAGTCTATTGTTCTACGGTGCTGGATTAATGAGACCTTCAGCTGAACTATGGGACTATATTTTTGTAGCAATTGGATGTTATTTTACTTTGAAATTTGGGAGATACATGATTAGAGCTCACCAATTCAAGCAAACGAGAATGCTACCTGATGATATGGATGAGTTTCCCAGTAAAGGGATCTATTCTAAAATTAGGCAACCAATATCTGCTGCAATCATCTACATGAACCTAGCATATGCCTGTTTTTATAGGTCATTTAACTTAATTCCAGCTATCGCAATATTTGTAGCACTTTGGTACATGCTAGCACGACATGAAGATGGCAAAATGCTAGCAAAGTTTGGCGATGAATATAAAGAATATATGAAATCCACTGTGATGTTACGTGGTGGTTCAGATGAGCAGCAAAGATTAGCCTCATCAGGATATGATATGTATTAGATTATCTTTACTCTTTGATCTCAGGTTTGGGCAGGGTTATTTTCGAAACTTCGTATGAAGCACTTAGAAATTCAACATGACCTCCAATTTTTGTGACGTCACCACCATGATCCTGAAGGCGAAATTGAGCAATTTCAGTTCCTCCAGCACTAATTGTTCCTAGCCGCTGCATCCTAAAAGAACTGGTTGATGTGTTTATATCTGCGGGCAAATCGATATCTACAACGACCATGTCAATCTGATGACTACTCCCATTGTGCACAGAAACATCTAGAATTAACTCCTCTCTGATGCGTTTAATGGATGATTGGACTCTAACTCCACTTTTGTCCACGACTTCCTGTTGACGTTCTCTTTCTTGTTCGACTTTTGTTTTTGTGACTTGACGTCGTTCATTAGCTAATCTTTGAGATCGTGTCTGCGCAGGTCTAGACACAGATTGACTCTTTGATGACCTAGATTGAGTTCCCATAGTCAAACTCAAGAATCCTGGAGCTTCGTAGATCACAAACACCAAACCTGCAATAATCATTGTAGTCCATATTACAGTAAACATAAACTGAGATCTGAAGATAGGATCCTCAAGGGTTCTGAATATTGGTTCAAAGAAACCTCTCACAATGGGTCCTAAGATTGGACCTAGCAAATCTTCTAACTCTTGCCAAAACAATATACCAAACCCATTAATTGGTAGCTCGCCAAATGAGAGAGCTATCGAATTCAAACCTGAGAGCGTTTTAATGCCTCCAACCATGATTCCCGCAATGCTCTGCGAGATCTATTATCTCTGTGAGGGTATTATCCTGAAGCGTTATTAATCTTGCAACAGAATTAATTTGGAAGCAAGAATTTTCCTCGATAAATACTATCTTGACAACATGCTTTAACACACTTCCCACAGACATCTTTCTCAAGCCCTTTTGATTTAAGAAACAAAATATATCTTCTACAGTTTTCTCGATAGTTAGGTAGTCTGTCTCTATTTTTAATGAAACTGCAAATTTCCTCACAAGCACTACAAGAATCGCATCTTGATGCAGGCTTTTCTCCCCAAATGAGACGGTTTGGGATGATTATTGATGCAAATCTAATAGCACAGCTGAATTTCTCATGGACTGTAAGCTGATTTTTCCCTCTCCAACCAATCCCGCAGTTTTCTGCAATGACTCGATGTGAGATGACCATACCATAATAATCGGTCACATCAGTTACCTTGTCAATCATCCCCCCTATTGTTGCAGTCAAGGGAATCCCATTGAATCTATCAGCTATATCATTTGACATTCTATTGAGTATCTTATTGAGTCGGTCGTACTCTCGTGCATATCTATTCCAAAGTACATAATCAGGTGAGTCAATACATTGAGAGTTTATGTAATCCATAACTGATGCACGATAGGCGATTCCTATGCACACAATCGATCCATCCCGCATGAAAGAGTCATATTGATTACCAGTAAGTTCTCTAAGTTTTTCCTGCTGAACTGGCATCAATTCTTCGAAAACCCTTTTGAAACTGCAAAAACCAATATCGCCTTGCTCTCTGCTTGAATTTAACAGTTGAAGAAAATATACTCTGATTTCTTCAGAGAGTTTCAACGCAGTACTTTGATTATTCATTGGAATTGCACCCATTCTAAGTTCTGGATTATCCATCTTTATGTTCTTATTGAGCTAAATGAATAACTACCCAAGAGTAATTACACGTATAGATAATGACCAATTAACAGCCAATCCGCTCATCAAATATTTTGACGAAAAATACTTGGCTCCATTCGATTGGTTTCGCAGAAGATATACCAAAAAGATGATGAGTGATATCCACTTACTCAACATATCAGTGATATTCAATGATTAGGTATGAAGGTAGCATATGGAGGCCTCCAAGTGAAGCAAGAAGTCTAATACTTCAAGCCACGATTGGTTGTTCTCATAATGCTTGCATCTTCTGTGTATCATACAAGAAGAAGAAATACCGAGTAAGAGGTGCCTCAGGCATTCAGTCAGACTTGAACTCACTGCCTTTGGATTATAAAAGAAGAGTAGACCGTGTCTTTTTGGCTGATGGAAATGCATTGGCTATGTCGACAAATGACCTCATTGAAACACTGGACGTCTTGAAAGCAGAACTGCCATACTTGGAACGAGTGGGCATTTATGGCTATACCAAGGATGTCCGTGAAAAGACTGTAGATGATTTGAAACGAATAAATGATGCTGGACTTGGTATTGTGTATCTAGGGTTAGAAACTGGTGATGATAGCTTACTGAGATGGTCTCAGAAGGGCGTGAATTCAGAAGAGAACATTGCTGCGTCCAAGAAAATCCGTGCAGCAGGCATACCACTGTCAATTACAATCATACTTGGACTAGGAGGTTTCGAAAATTCTGAACGACATGCTCAAGCCACTGCTGCAGTTCTAAACAAAATAGATCCTGAATATATTGGAGCTCTTACATTGATGACACCTCCCGGTACTAAAATAAGTGAGATGATTCAAAATCGAGAGTTTGAACCAATGGATCCCATGGATATACTCAGGGAGCTTAGGACGCTTGTAAAAGGACTTGAGCTAACGAATTGTGTTTTCAGAACAAATCATGCTTCAAACTATCTGCCAATAAGAGGAACGCTAAGCAGAGACAAGGAAGAATTACTTCATATTTTATCTCAAGTCATTGGAAACGAGGACACTACTAAATTGAGACCAAGTTATCTGCGTGGTCTATAACTATGCTGAAAATATCTGAAATTTTCAAATTATAGTTGTTGAGATTTATCTTTCTGGAACTATGAGATCTGATGTGAGAGGGGACTAAGAATTCTAGTAACAATTTGAAACCAAAGGAATAAATTAGTTTTCTAATTTAGAAAATATGACACGAATAAGTATTAGATTGAAATTATGAAAACGGATTGGTGAGATGGAATGTCAGAAAAAATCTATGCCATAAGTTGCAATCAAGATTTATTGAGTCTTGGGATGGATAGAATGAGAACTGCGGTAGAGGGGATGGAAGAAAAAAGCCTGTCGCTGAATTGGACTAAAGCTCAGATCATTCCAATTGTTGCTAATGAAAAAGTCCCGTTTAACGAAGATGAAACCAAGTTGGTACCAATAAAAGCAATTGAAATTCCAGCTAACTACATGATTTTCCAATCTTTCTATGGTGTCAATGGTATGGGGCATCTGTCTTGCATAGGCTCAAAGAATTTGAAGCGGCCTGATGAAGACAGAACTGCTGATGTTTCCCTGTTCCGTTCTCGAATCAAAGCTTCAGTACTTAAGGGAGACCTACTTGGTCAAGTACTGATGGTTCCTGGAAAGATGCTAGACTGATTGATAACTACCCAAAAGACCTCACAAAGAAACGACTTTGTCATATTTCTCCATAAGAAGTTCAACAATTTCAGGATAATCTACTAGCGTCACATCAACAACAAGCCTGCCTTCAATACCTCTTTCTTCTATGTGATGTTTTGATGCATGTACTTTGACTTTAAGATCTATGAGCTCAGTAGCATGAGGGCAACCCCTATCTGCAAGATATACGCCATCTTGAACCAGGAGAAGATCAGTTTCAATACTTTGTATTCTCAAAGATTCGACTACTTCTTTTACACTATTACATTGATTTGATAGCCAAATTAGATATTTCACTTTCAAGCCCTCCCTAGAATGTGAGAACTATTTCGTTGTCTACAAATGCCTTCGCAACATCTTCTTCTGAAAGCACTTCCACATTTTCAAAGATTTCATCGGAACTTATGCTTCGTTCATCAAGAGATTTTTTGCTTGCACATATTCGACCATCAAAGCTCTCGAATGTTGATTTGAACATTCGAATATGGGTTATCTCCTGGTTCTTCATAAGACCATAAACTCCATCACCAAGAAAGAGTAGTTGTGGTTGATGGTCCATTCCAAACATGCCTACTGCAGCGCGCCAGCCTTCAGCGGCTATTATCTTTCCAAATGGTTTGCTTGTCACAAGAACAAGCACCGGTTTTTCTACGAACTCCATTTTGATTACTCCTACATTGTCAATGTTACCAGTCTATCAACTTGCCCAACAATTTCTGCAAATTCTGTCAAACCAGTGACCTCAACCCCTGAAATGAAATCGCCACCAGCTTGGTCAAAACCTCTGGCAGAGGTACATAATCCACATGCTTGGAACTCAACACCTTCATCAGCAAGTTCCTGCAGCTTCTCATTCATTGGTCTGTCTGGGTCCGGATCTTGGTTTAGCTTTGCATTGTTGACACCATCAACGAAAAGGAACACCTTTACACCATAGCCTTTTGCTAGTGCAGCTTTACACAATTCATAGAAAGTGTGGCTGTTTTGGAAAGTATATGGCGAGGTAGTCAATAAAACTCCAAGTGTCTTCTTCTCCATTCATCATCAACTCTAAGAGTGAATGGTCAGGCCGCGGAAATTGCATTAAAAAAGCTAACTCAGTGGCTATTCTTTGATTTCAATCGGCTCTTGGTTTTACATTGCGTCTATTTTTTAGATACCGAACTAATCCAGTGAAAAGATTGACCATTGGAACTTCGGATTGATAAGAACTATAGCGAGACCCAAATTTTTCCAAGTTTAATTCCTCTTCGAAAATGATTCCTAGCATAATAAAGGGAATTTGGAGGATCATACAAAACATGCCTAACCAATGTTGTGAGGTAAAAGCTAGAGCAACGACAAACATAGTCCAACCAACCGAAAAAGGATGCCGGATTATTTCATATATTCCCTTTTGCACAAAATCCGTAGTGTATACCCAGCTCTTTTCTTCCTCAATAGCCCCGTATTTCAGGAATGCCGATATTGAAAATGTGATAAGAAGAAAACTAGGTATGAGTAGCAACCACCCAATCCATCTCACAATTTCAATTCCAGAATAATTGTAACTATACGCAAATACATAAAGCTGCAAGATGAAGAAAATACCAGCGGCAGTTCCAGCTACTTGATTTTTGAAGCTAGCTACATTTTTTGTATCATCTGTCATTACGACACTCAAGAACGGAATTAGTATATCTGCATTAACATCTTTCGTATTTGACAACTGAGTGTCGGAAGTGTTTTTGGTAGCCTTGAATACTTTAATGTACTAGAATGTTTTTCATACTCGAGCTATTGGAGGTTAATGAAAGGTGGAAGATCCAATTATCGTCTTTATAGATAAGGAAGGAAAATCACATGAACTTGAGATAGATGATGAGGAAACCATTCTTGATCTATCAAGAAAAGGGGTTACCTCAATTGACCTTGAAACTGTTCTTTCAATTCCTGTGCTGAAGGAACTTGAACTAGGTGGGAATTCACTCGAAGAAATTGATCTTTCGCCACTATCCAAATGCATGGATTTGCAGAAACTTAGCCTTTTTAAAAATCAATTAAAATCAATAAATTTAGCCCCCCTAAAAGATTGTATTGCACTTGAAGAACTCAATCTTGGTTCTAACCAATTTAGCACCATTGATCTATCAGCTATCGGTTCGTCACAATCTCTCAAAAGGATAAGACTATTCAATAATGGAATGAGCAAAATCAACATTGAACCCCTTTCAAGCTGTGCAAGTCTGGAAACACTTGAGATTGAGAATAATGAAATAAAATCTATAGATCTCACACCTCTTTCAAATTGCAGTAGTTTTCAGCAGTTGAACCTCATGTATAACAAACTCAAAACAGTTGATCTTACTCCACTAACGAGTTGTACCAAGCTGAAGTTTGTGTATCTTCATCATAATCAATTGGAAAAAATTGATCTTGCACCTTTCGAAAATTGCAGGGATTTGAGAATTCTCCGGTTAGGAGGAAATTCAATCAAGGAGATTGATCTTACTCCCCTTTCATCATGCATTGAGTTACGACGTTTGGGACTTGCCATGAATAGGATTACATCCTTGGATTTGAATCCCCTATCTGGAGCTGAACATCTATCTAGTCTAGATATTGCAGGAAATCAACTAACAAAACTTGACCTTAATCCGCTTAGTAACTGTGAAGAGCTTACCGAGCTCTATCTATATAGCGACCACCCACAAGAGAATGAATTTGCTAAATTGAATATCTCAGCATTATTCAACTGTGTTGATCTTGAGGATTTTGGCGTGTGTGACGAAACTGAATTGGAGGCTGACAAGAATCTCAAGGACGAAGATGATATCCCAGTTGCAATAGAGGAATTATTAGATGAAAAAAGGATAAATTGGATTTGAATCCCCATTTCGCGCGTATGCATATTAGATTTAAATAAAGGAAAATGGAACAAGAATTAACTGGCACGATGAGGACTTGCGATGTCATCGAGGGAGCAAGAACTAGCAAAAATTGCGAGATTGTATGCAAGGTACTTAAATGGCCCACTCGGTCATGGAGTAATGGATCATCTCAAAGAGGGTGAGAGTTTTACAATTAGGTCTCGCGATGAAACGCTTGAGATAATCAAACTTGATGGAAAGGCTGTTGTTAAAGTTGTTGAAGACTCTACTACAAATGCTCCAAATAATGTAGGGGGTCTATCAAACCTTCACTGATTCTAAAGCAAAGCGAATATAACTAGAAACTGCTGACGCAAAAGCAGGTGGTGTTTCAGATGGTAGTTGAAATGGATGATGCCACAAGAGAACAGGTTCGAGAATTGCTCCTAGAGATAGCGAATGAGGTGACAATTCATCTCTTCGTTGAGGAAAAGAATTGCCTCTACTGTAATGATGTAAAAGATTTAGTTGAACAGCTCGCAGATTTAACGGATAAGATCAAAATCATTGAACATAAGGGAGATCTAGATAATGATATTGCAAAAGAGATGGGTGTGAAGTTTCACCCAGCTTTGGTACTTCACGGCAAGGACAAGTACAATATTAAATTCTATGGAATTCCTGCGGGCCACGAGTTTGGAGCTTTAGTCGGTTCTATTATTGATGTTTCAACAGGTACAGCACCATTACCACCAGATATTATTGAGGACATTATATCAATTGACAAGCCAATAAACATCAAGGTGTTTGTCACTCCTCAATGTCCTTACTGTCCAAATATGACACGGTTGGCACATCAAGCAGCTATTTTGAATCCACTCATTACTTCGGAGATGTATGAATCACTTGAGTTTCATCAATTAACAGAAAAGTATGAAGTCTTCGGTGTTCCCAAAACCATTATCAATGAAACTACAACCATTGATGGTCTCTCGCCTGTTGAAATGTTCGTTGAGAAACTCTTCGAGGCAATTGATTCTTGACATATCCAAAACTGATTATAGAGAGAATGGATTTCCAGAGTTATGGGAACCCAATCTTTTGTTATCATGTTGAGACCAGCCAATAATTATGGTATTGATGGTACAGACGAAAAAGTATCTGAGCATTTCAAGTATCTCCAAAGTCTTTTGAAAGATGGAGTCCTGACAATGGCGGGTAGGTTTTCGGAAGTACTTATCGGACTTGTAATGATTGAAGCAAAATCGAAAGAAGATGCTTTTAATATCATGCGAAATGATCCTGCAGTTATATCAGGAATATTTCATGCAGAACTCTATCCATGGCGTATTGCTTTGAAAGCTGATTAGAGTATTTTAGTCCTCTTGACAAGTGAAGAGGAACTCGGTTTCATTGACATATTTGTAGGCTTGATATGCAGCATGAACGCCTTCTGCGACACCAGTAATGGCTTGTTTGAACTCACTATCTACAACATCTCCTGCTGCATAGACACCTTCGATATTGGTGCGACTTGAACGGTCAATTTTAATCTCGCCTTTTTCATTCAGCTCAACACCCAACTTCTTTGCCAAGTCCGAATAGGGAATTCCTCCAATTGCAATGAATATACCATCAAGTGGTAAGATGTCTTTCCCATTGTATGGCTTGTCAAGTTTGACTCCCATCACCTTCTGGTCACCAAGTATCTCTGTGACATTTGTTTCGGTTATGACTTCTATCTTAGGCTCTCGCTCAACACGGCGCTCATTCACAGGCTCGGGTCGAATCTTTTGCCGCCGATAGATAATGTATATCTTTGGACAGTATTTTGCCAAGAGCAGTGCTTCCTTGACAGCACTATCACTACCTCCAACAACCCCCACAACCTTGTCCTTGTAGAGTGGAGCATCGCACAGTGCACAGTAGCTAACGCCTTTATTCTTCAATTCGTCATGGCCTGGAACTTCAAGCTCACGCTCTTTCATGCCTGTCGCGAAAATAACTGACTTCGCTAAGAATGTCTTGTTTTCCGTTATGATGTAAAAGATATTCTCTTTTGATCTAAAGATGTCTGCTACAGTTCCGGATTCAATGAACACTGGATAATCTAGAGCATGGTCTTTCAGTTTATTTGCAAGCTCTTGACCGGTCAGCTGTATATACCCAGGATAATTCGCAACATCATCAGTGAGGGTTATAGTCCCGCCTTCAACGTTTCCTATAACAGCTACACTCAGGTCTAGGCGTGCAGCATACATTGCAGCTCCATATCCTGTCACTCCAGAACCTATAATGACTAGGTCGTACACATGATCACACTCCTATCGCTCGTTTGATTCGTCTTTCAGTTCTACGATCAAATCCGATGATGACTTCTCCATCTATCTTAGTCACAGGCACAGCCATCTGACCACTTAGTTCTTTGAGTTCCTGGATGGCATCAGGATTTCTGAGAATGCATTTCTCTTCAATCTCAACATTATTACTTGTTAGAAACTCTTTCACCATTTTTGAGTGTGGACAATCTGGTGCAGTATATACGATAGCTTTGGTCATCGATGAACACTTCCATTACCCAAATTCGAGCATCAAATTGATTTATGCGTACACTGATATAAATTATGAATAGAACACACGAGTATTTCGACTCTTTGATAACAATCTTAAGCAGAGATTGAGTCAAAAGCTCTTAGAATTGGAGTGAGATATATGAACAAGAAAGAAACTCTCGCTTTTATCGATAAACAAATTGAACTTGAAAAGAAGATTGTAGAGATTGTTTCTGAGAATGTTGCACAGCTTGGGAACGCCTTTGTCAAGGACCTTCTTCTAGCAGTTTCAACAGACTCTAGGAAACATGCTGAGCTGCTCAAGTCACTTCGGAAAGCAGTTGAAGGACCAACACCATTCATCAGCGAGAAAGAACGCGACAAAATTGCTAAGGGAATCAGCGCACACATCAAGATGGAAGAACAGGCTGTTGTTACATATGGAGAGCTTGCTGAAAAGAGTGACAGCGATCAAGTCAAGACTATCGCGATGATGATACGTGAGGATGAAATTAGACATCATGCATTACTGAAAGAACTTCACAAAGCAGTCATTGAACCCGAAACACTTACTGAGGATTTAATTTGGGATGTCATGTGGAAAGACTCCCCTTGGAAAGGTAGTCCTGGTGGGTAGTGAATTATTGATCAGAAGCATACCTGTCAACTATTGCAATAAAGCCTTCATCTAGTTGCTCAATTCCGATACCAGTCCTTGCGGATATCATTTGACTGACCAAATTGTATTTCTCCATGAGATAGCGCATCTCATTGTTTACAAAATCAAACCGCTCCTCATCCAAGAGATCAACCTTGTTCGCTACAAGCATGAATCTAGATCCATCACCATTATTCAATCTAAGATTACTGTTCTCCTCTATAGCTGGAATCCAATATCCTTCCAGATTATCTAATGTCTGCATTCTTGTGACATCAAAGAACAAAAGACCAACAGATGCCCCTCTAATCATTGCTTTCATTTGTTCGATGAACCGAAGCTGTCCTCCGAAGTCCCAGATACTTAGGACTACATCTTTACCACTCGGAGTCGTCACGTGTTTTGTATCAAAGCTAGCGCCAATTGTTGTTCTTAGGAAGTTGGGGTCTGGAAAATTGCCTGTTGTATACCTTTGAGTGAATGAGGTCTTACCACATTCGGTATCCCCAAGGACAACAGCTTTTAGAATCTTCATTTGATTCACCTATTGCTCCAACATGATGGAACCATCTTCTTCTATACCATAGTCGCTGAGTTCATCAAGTTCTTTAACGGTGCGTGATAAACGTGCTATTACAGGAGGGCTGCTGAAAACCGCAATTCCACCACCAAGTAACAAAATCGAGATTGCAGTAATTGGAATTGCAGGAGGTTCTGGCGGAATAGCATCCGAATACATTGAAACAATTGCTATCATAAGAGCAGAAATAATAAACATCATCAATCTCCTCGCTGCAACGACTCCGCCTGCTCTTGCTATTCGAATAGATAATCGAATAAACATGAGTGTACCTATAGTGATAACCAGTCCAATTGCCATCCAGACAAGATCATTATAGACAGTAGTAGGTTGAGTCAATGGAAATGTCATATATGCCGCAGATGTTCCAAAGATAATCATTACCTCACGAGTAACGGTCTGTACCCACTCACCATAGAATGAGGATGCAGCTGCAAGCATAAACGCGATAATTGCACAAGAAATAAGGACAACATCAACCCAAACAAGATATCGATTCCATGCCATTCTTTGATTAATGTACAAGGACCATGATAGCGAATGTGTAGTAACTACTAATGCTATGAAGGTGACAACAGCTCCTAAGTAAAGGGGCATTCTAGCACCGGTTTGTTCTGCTTGGGCGAGGAAGTACTCCAATGGAGCAATCAAACATAATGCTGCGAATAATTCAACAATAACAAAGTAAAAAGTGGGCCAAGCTCCAGCTCGCAACGAAGCTATAAGTAAAGGCATTTCGATTGTTATGGTGAAGAACAATATGAAGGTAGACATTATGGTTCTCCAAGGTCTCCGAATCGAACTAAAAACTGTAGCAGCTACAATAAGGGGAATAACTTGCAGAATATAGTATTGTGGATGGGCAAATGTCCAGTCTGTAGCTGCGATGATCCAAGTTAACATGTATAGAATAAGAACCACAAGCAATGATGCTGAGAAGGTCGAAGGGTTTTCACGCAAGAGCACCACTGCTAGGTAAACAGATACTATTAGCAAAATGGATAATCCAATCAACATGAAATAGAACAGGAATCCAAAGTATCCTTCCAAGAAATTACTAGCAAAGACACTTGCGATGATGAGGGTTGTTATGACTGTACCCTGTTTTGCACGATGAGTCGGAAAGAGAATCCAAACTTCAGCGATCACAATGGCTCCGAGAAAGAAAGCTCCGGTACCTGTAATCATGAACATTAGTGATTCATTCATAATTAGGAAGATTTCAAGAGCCATTGCAATCCCAGTCAACGAATATGCAAACAATGCACGTTTCGTTTCTAAACCAATATCAGAGTAAATTTCTCGAATTCGTTTAGCAAAGACAAGTAGAGATAATAATAGAATCAGAATAATGACAGTTCCTGAATCTATGAGTGCTTTATCAAAATCAATTGGTATTTGCATAGCTTTAACCCCATAAACTACTTATCTCGCGCCCTCTTCTTCGTAGGGCTTTGGTGACAATTTGTGTTAACCAGTCTTCCGAAGCATTTTCATTTTCCATTATCAGTGCTAGAACTGGATCAGCTTCTTTCTCGTTATCAGCTTCGCAGATGAACAGATGTTTCGTACGTTGAACATACCCCACAACACCTTTGCCAGATTTCATATAACTTGGTGTATTTGATTCAGCAGGAGTTGATCCATCTCTCTTAAGAGCAGTTGAAACGAGTTGAACAATACCTGTTAGAAGAGCTACTCTCTCTGAACTCTGTTCCTCAGGTGGGTACAGTACCTTAGATTCCATATTGTCTAACATAACTCTAGCAACCATTCGAACAACCATTAGGGTTTCCCTCCGAAAGCCTTTGTTAACCAGTCAATTTCCTTAGAGTCTTTCTTTTTCGACTCGGTTTTATCACTAGCAGATCGATGCGGTACTATAATGTCGCGGATGCCCAAACCTTCTCCATTGCGGAGATTATAGAGAGTCACCAAAAGCTCATGGTCATTCTCACATTTGACAATAAGAGTTGGAGAGCGACCTTCGTTTTGAATCCGTTCTTTAACGGTAACCGCTTCAGTATCACTCATTTGGACTGAGGCATTGCCTTTGCATTCTGGACATTTAAAACGGATTTCCATTGCAGCATGCTACCTCTGTCGTTTGGCCCCGATTTTGTCAGGAAATGAATTACTTAAGGTTAATTCGTCGAGAGCCAAGAAAAAATGCTAAACTTCTTGGTTAACGAAAAAAGGGTACTACTATTCAACTGCCCTAAGCCAATGCTTAAGTTGAATTAGGACTGATGATTTTAGTACTATAAAATCGGAGAGCAAAATTGGGTATGACGGTAGAAGATGTTAAACGAACTGATAGTGGTCCTGCTTTAATGCTTGCGAATGAAGCGGTTGTCCGAGGCGCACTTGAAGCAGATGTCAAAATTGTGGCATTCTATCCAGGTTCTCCAACATCGGAAATCTTGGATACTTTTGGAGAAGTTGTGGAACACTTTGGCGATTACAAGATGCATATTGCAGCGAATGAGAAAGTTGCTCTTGAAACTGTTGCAGGAGCATCAATGGCTGGTATGCGGTCATTCACCTCGATGAAGAGCGTTGGTATGAACGTTGCTAGTGACTCCATGTTCTCAATCGGATACACTGGGCTTAACGCTGGATGCGTCTGTCTTATTGCAGACGATCCATATGCACACTCATCCCAATCTGAACAGGATGGCCGATACTTTGGCGAAGCCGCATATGTTCCCATGATAGAGCCTACTACAGCTCAAGAAGCTCTCGATATGACTAAGTGGGCTTTCGAAGTTTCTGAGAAACACAAAACGCTTGTAATCATGAGAACCACAACTCGCGTGAATCATCAGCGGGGGATGGTCAATCTCGGAGAATTAAGGCGAACCCCTTTCAAGAAGAACAAATGGGCAGATGTCAAGGGGCAATACTTCACAGTCGGTTCAGTCGCACGAGCTTTGAAGGCCAAGCTCTTGGAAAAGACCAAAGCTATTCAAGCTGATTTTGAGAAAACTGATTTTAACACAATTGTACCAGGTAGCGGCAATGTGGGGATACTCACCGCGGGGGTTTGTTATCTTCACGTGAAAGAAGCAATGCAAAATCTAGATCTAAAACTACCCGTGTTCAAACTAGGAACAATATTTCCACTGCCAGAAAAGAAACTCTCCAAATTCATTAAATCTCTCTCAACCCTCATTGTGGTCGAAGAACTAACACCATACCTAGAAACACGAATTGCTGCACTCTCAAAGGATGTTAATCCGACTCTCAACATTATCGGCAAGAAGAGTGGACATTTTTCAGAGATGTTGGAATACAATATACCTATAGTAGAGAAAGTCCTTGCTACAATAACTGACAAGGCACCAAGTTTGGACTATGATGCAATATTGCAGAAAGCGCAGAAGCTCAAGGATATACTTCCCGAAAGACCACCAATCTTCTGTCCTGGTTGTCCTCATCGAGGAACATTATGGGCTTTCAGACAAGCATTGACTCAGTTGAGAATTCGAAACAAGATTGTATACAACAACGACATTGGTTGCTACTCCATGGCGTTTCTACCTCCCAATGAGTTCTCTGACTCGATGCTAGCGATGGGTGCCTCAGTAGGGATATCAGCGGGAATGGAGATGGCTCTTGAGGACAAGGTTATTGCTATGGTGGGAGATAGTACCCTCTACCATGCTGCACTCCCTGGAATTATCAACTTAATTCACCACAACTCTAATGTTACTCTTTTTGTACTAGACAACTCTGTTACAGCAATGACTGGTCAACAATTCAATCCTAACTCTCCATTCAATGCAGGAGGAGCGCCAGCCAGAAAGATCAACATGGAAAAGATGTTCGAGGGTTTTGGTGCAGACAAGATTGTAGTTATTGATCCCTATGAAACCCGTGACTGCATAGGTCCTATAAAGGACGCAATCGAAACAGATGGATTTTCAGTGATCATTTCTCAGCGCGAATGTGCACTATATGGAGACCGAGAGAAGAAGAAACGTGGTGAGAAAATCATCCCTAGTGAGAATGTAAAGGATACCTGTAGAGGAATCTATGCCTGTGTAAAGGAGTTCTACTGTCCTGCAATTACTATTGATGAGTCAGACGCAAAAATGATCATTCAACAGGACTTGTGTGATGGCTGTCTTGAGTGTAGACAAGTATGTCCTGTCGATGCACCCCAACATGTGAAGGTGAAGAAATGAGCAAAGCAGGGAAGACATTCAATATTATGTTCGCAGGTGTTGGTGGGCAGGGCCTTATGCTTCTTTCAGCCATCCTTGGAAAAGCGGCGGTTGATTCTGGTCTTAAAGTAATGACGGGGGAACAGCACGGTCTCTCACAGCGACAAGGTTCCATTTATGTTCACTTCAGGGTTGGAGATCCAATCTCACCTTTGATTCCATATGGCAAAGCTGACATGATGATTGCCATGGAGGCCACTGAAGCTTTGAGGTATGTTGAGTATCTCAAGAAAAATGGAATAGTAATCATGAGCAACCGGATAACGCCCTCTGTGACTGAAACAAAAAATGTTGCTTTGGATAAAGAAAAGCAAACAAAGTATCTCACGGTTGATAGGATAGTTCAAAAACTGGAGCAAGTCACTACTCGTATTGTTCTATTGGATTCGTTAGATTTGGCAATCGAAGCTGGAAATGCCAGGACAGAGAATTCAGTACTCATAGGGGCAACTGCAGCTTGCGAAGATTTTCCAATTCCTGCAGAAGAGGTAAGGAAAGCTGTCCTAGCGTTGGTTCCTCCAAAGACAGCAAAAGCAAACTCGAAGGCGTTTGATCTTGGTAGAGCTGCCGGTAGCGCATGCTTGGGCCAGTAGTCTAGGATTGGAAGCGAAGATTCTATTCGAATAGCTAATTTGGTTGCTTTTTCGCCAAGACAACTTCGCCTCTATCATAGATTTATTAACATCCAAAATATTCAGAATATTGAGGCTTCTTTACTATGGTTAAGATTTATGATGCTATTATCATTG
>JAEORI010000017.1 GCA_016840965.1 Candidatus Thorarchaeota archaeon
AAACAACAGGGTCTATGGAAACATCTTTGATCGAAATGTAGCTGGTAATGTAATTGACAATGGATTCCTGAACTGCTGGGACGATAATGTGAGTTCAGGAAATCTATGGAGTGACTATGACTACATTGCAGGAGGCCCATACGGTATCTCCGGTACAGCGAGCAGTCAAGACAGATATCCACGTGTTGATGCTGTAGCCCCAGTCATTAATCACCCAGCTGATATAAACCTTGAACAGGGAGTTTTTGATGCAAATGTATCTTGGGTCATAAGTGATGACCTACCTGACCAATACTGGTTATATCAGAACGGTGAAGAGCTTTATCATGGCACTTGGAAATCTGGGACTCTTGATTTCACACTACATGTGGAAGGTGAAGAAGTCTATAACATTACCCTTGTGTTGTCCGATTTGTACGGAAATCGTGTTTCCGATACAGTCTTCATACTAAAAGGAACACCAACACCCACGACCTATCCTACTATAGATCATCGCTTAATCGGCATCCCCCTTTTCATTATAATACCTGGTGTTTTAGGATTCATCTTGATTGTAGTCGTGATGGTAAGAAGGGAGATTATGCAAAACCCTAATACTGATTATTTGAAGTGCGTGAATGAGCGAGCTAATTAAGAGATACTTGTCGTGATGTCTGATTACTATGGCTCAACTTCGCCTCTTCGCAATAATTGGAATGGCTATAATGACTTTCGTCCTAATTTCTACAATCCCGATTGCAGCCTCGCCAGCAACAATTTTCCTGATAAGTCCAGAAAGCAGCGAACCAGACATCTGGGCATGGGGGATTGAAGGTGAGTATGAGCTAGGTCAAGGTTTTGATGTTTGGGCAAATGTATCTGACCAAGATGATGATTTGAAGAATGTTACCGTTCAGGTCATTGGTCCAAATATGACTTACAGAAGTCTCATGACTTTTAATGGCTCATTCTATATAGATTCAGTTCCTGCTTTCCCAAATGATGGCACATTCACTGTTAGACTTCGTGCATATGATTTTGAGAACAATACAAGAACTAGCTCCCCATTTTACATTGATTATATATCCACTCCTCCGCCAATAATTGATCCTTCAATTACTTTACCTATCGTTGTGGGCTCAAGTGTTGGTCTAATGGTCGTATTAGTAGGGTTTGCTTACATTTATGATAGAAAGAAAGGTCCCGAAGAGAGTGTTATCACCCAAGAATAGGGATGGATGATAAATTATATCATATTTGATATTATCGCGAGTTTTATATGTTTTCGATACTGGATGGACATAGCGCCATCACCCAACGTATCTTTTTCCATTAGATTGTTTGATATTTATCATACGTTTGGCGATTGGCATTCATCAAACAATTTATAAGAATAGGGGTTAATACTGGAGTGCACTGGAGGATTTCTCAGGAATGTTCAGATATGCCTTCAAGCGAGTTGCTCGTAGCTACCGTCTTTTCGTTGCTCTGACAGTAGGAGTTCTTCTGGCTACAACTTTCTTTGCAGCGACGAATGTTGCTGCTGATGTACTTTCTAGGGATGCTCTTGATGCCAGTATTGAGGGATACCTCTATGATTTCTCAGTCGATAGCGAATTATCGAACTGGACATTAGCCGAAATTAATACTCTAGAGATTAATCTCCTCAATCTGACCGGTATAACGGCATCAACCCACTCATCCCAATTCACATTTGAATTCAATAACACTGGTTTGAACATGACGCTTGCAGGTCTGGAAATGTCCTCTGATCTCACATCAGGTTTGCAGTTGATATCAGGACGACCCACTCTTGGACCAAATGAAACATATATTGTGAGCGGCTCCGCAAATGAATCACTCTTTGAATTAGATCGCATTGTGGAAGTAGAAATACCGGTTTTCCGAGGATATAATCCTCCAATAATCCTTCACCGAAATCTTACAGTGGCAGGATATGTGTATCTTCCTGGAGACACAAGGAACTCAATATTTCAATCTTCAGGCGGCAGCATCCTTGATATTCTTACAGGAGGCGACATCAGCGCGATGGGAATTTTTGCCCGAAGATCATATAATTTACTACTCACAGATTGGGAACTTACTGTACAATCAATTCTTGATGAAGCCTCGGAGGTACCAGCTCACAGTAAGATTGCTGTACGAAATCTCATTCTTCTTCAGATTGATAGGTCACGATACCTTGATCCTTACGATATAGGTGCATCACTAACTAGACTTGGTCAAATTGAATCTTTAATCACTGCACGTTCAAGCTCATACAATGCAGATGTCATATCCAACCTTGCGACGCCTCTGACGTTTTATCAATTCACACAAATAGGAATGAACTTCCAATTTGTTTCCATATCTCTTCCTATCTTCTTACTGGCATACTTCACTGGGACCATGGTTAGCGACGTAGGATACAATTTCAGAAGGCGTGAAATTGGACTTCTCTTAACAAAAGGCTATCAAAATCATACCATTAAAAGAATGTTTCTTGTTGAAGGCACTCTAGTTGGCGGTATTGCTGGAGCATTTTCAGTCTTTCTTGGAACTGCTGCAGCATACTACGTACTTGGTGTCAGTTATACTAATTTCCTCACCGTGGTCCTAAGCAATATTGTAGCTATAATCCTGGCTATAATCGTAGGAATGTTCCTGGGATTGTTTTCCGTTTGGAGACCCGCAGGACGTGCATCAAAACTTGAGCCACTTGACGCTTTAAAACAATACATATTCGTTGAAGATATTTCAGAATACAAGCGTCTTTTGCCAACCATTTCCCTGATTCTTGGTACATACAAACTAATTGTTTGGATTCTTGGTATTGAAATGAGTAGCCTGCTCAGCTCCATAGGTTTCGGGAATTTTATAATCACACTAGTTTTTGGTGCGTGGCTTGCAGTCGATTCAATTCTCAATACAATTGGACCACTTCTGTTTCTCTATGGTGCAACGAGGGTTTTCATGAAAGGATCTTTGAGGTTCCAAGAAGCTGTCGTAAATGCAGGTCGGAGATTCTTTGGAGCATTTGGAAATCTAGCGACAAGAAATATCAAACGAAATCCTGCTAGGACTGCATCTCTTGTTTTCATTATTGCACTCATTGTGTCCTACGGAATTTTCGCCACTGGAAGTCTTTACTCACGATATGATTTCATTGAACGAAGTGCACGATACGACGTAGGAGCAGATGTACGAGTCCAGCTTGATGCTGGCGCCAATATGACGGAGATGCTTTCAGCTATAGATGCATACAGTGGAGTCGAAGCAGTGACCCCTGAATACCATTTGGATCTAAGGGCTGGATCAACCACGATTGATACTCGTGGAATTAGACCCACAGAATGGCTTGAAGTGGGATATTGGGAATCTCAATGGTTCTTAGGTGACGTAAATGAGATGGTAAACGCCCTTGGAGATGATGGAATCATCATATCTCGAGATATAGCTAAAAGGCTTGAGTTAGATGTTGGTGATACGATATATGTTGCTGGTCCTTTTGGATCAGGAACATATGGGCTAAGAATTGTTGGTTTACTTGGTTATGTGACATTGATTGAGATGACTGTCTTTGGCTTAACAATCTCTACAGGTGGAGAGTACATATCTATTGTATCAGAGTCATTCTTGAATGAAAGTATGCTCATTCATACATCAACAGCTAATGTGCTAGTTGATACAGCTCCTGATGTCAATGGCACTATTCTTCAAGAGCAAATTGTCAATTATCTCGAAGATGTGTATACAAGTTATTCAGTCACTTCTGAAATAGCAGATTATCAGTCAAGTCCACTTAGAAGCGGCTCTACAAAGATACAATGGCTAGCAATCAGTTTTGCCATCATCCTCGCAATGGTGGGGACTGGTCTGGTAGTGTTTCTTACCTTGAAGGAAAAGGATGTAGAAATTGCACTATTATCTGTTCGAGGTTTCAACAAGTGGCAGTTGTTCAAGACACTTCTTGCGGAGGTGATGGTGACAATCCTGTTTGCGCTCCTGCTTGGTATTTTTGTTGGAGTCGTAGAAAACCTTGGTCAGGTATCACAGTTGAATCAAAATGCTTCCGGTCTTATTCGTTATCAAGTAACTTTGGGAGGAGCAGCGTTCTATACAAATCTCATTCTCGTGGGGGTTGTTTTATTGGCTGCGATAATTCCTGTCTGGCTTGCATCTAGGCGACCAGAGTCTAAAGTTGATTTACTAAGAGCATAGGTGATTTAGATGAGTAATAAAGCGTATATTCAAACTGATGACCTTGTGAAGGTCTATCGTTTAGGAAATGTAGAGGTTCAGGCTCTCCGAGGTCTCTCGATGCAGGTGCACCAGGGAGAGATGGTGGCTATTGTTGGAGCAAGTGGGTCCGGAAAGACTACACTACTCAATATCTTGGGCGGGATCACAAGAGCGACTGCTGGTACGACTGTCGTGGCTGGCTACGATGTCACGAATGCAAGTGCAGTCCAACTTGTTGCTCTTCGCCGCGAGATTGTTGGGCATATCTTTCAAGAACTCAACCTCATTCCTACATTGACCGCCTATGAGAATGTCGAGTTGCCTATGCTTGCAGCCAAAGTGGACGGACACAGAAGAAAAGCACGAGTCGAGGAATTACTTGGTATCGTAGGGCTTGCAGACCGCATGAAGCACAAACCCGATGAATTGTCAGGCGGTGAGCGTCAACGAGTTGCCATTGCCGCAGCTATTGCCAATGACCCGAAGGTCCTCTTGTGCGATGAACCAACTGGAGACCTTGATACAGAAACTGGTGGAATTATTGTTGAGTATCTGCATAAGGTCAACAAAGAATATGGCAAGACTGTAATCATGGTAACTCACGACCCATCTGTTGCTAGGCAATGTGACAGAATCTATAGAATTCGGGATGGTCAAATCATCTCAGTTCAATCACCAACAGCTGACAGTGAATCGGAAGCAGTTTCACGAGTAGATGTGATTCGGGAACGACTAACAGAGATTAAAGCAGAGATAGATCGAGTTGATGAACAAGCCAAGGCTGGAACAATAGATCTTGGTGTCTTCGCTGGACGTAGGACTGCTTTGTCAGACCGAAAGAAAATGTTCGAGGAAGAATTGCATAGGTTAGGTCTCTAGTTGTTGTACCTCTGTCTCGATATGTTTTTGTCGTGGACGAGGTCTTTCAATTCTAGGTGTACTTAGTGCGTCTTCCTGTAGTTGCTGTCCATGGTGGAGCCACAGTCTTTGATAAAAAGTACCACTCAGCTATTCTAGGAGCAGTCAAAAAGGCTGCGAAGATGGGTATGTGTGCTCTAGAACAAGGTGGATCAGCTCTTGACGCAGTTGAAGCAGCCATTTGGATTTTAGAAGAAACAAATCTCTTCACTGCAGGACTGGGAGCTAGTAAGAACCGTGATGGTGAAATCGAACTCGATGCGATGATTATGGACGGTAACCGACTACAGAGTGGAGCTGTGATGGCTGTCCAAAACATCGCCCATCCCATATCACTAGCTAGATATGTCCTGGAGAGAACATCGAATTCACAGATTGTAGGGAAAGGAGCAAGCAAGCTATACGAACAGATGTTAGCTGAAGGATACCGAAAAGAGACCTCAGCTCATAGAACTGAGCGACCTATTATCACAAAGGGCTGCGACACAGTAGGTGCGATTGCAGTAGATAAGAATGGCATGATTGTTTCTGGTTCTTCAACGAGTGGCTGGCCAGGAAAGTTACCGGGCAGGGTAGGAGATTCTCCAATTGTTGGTGCAGGTGTCTATGCCAACGATATTGCTGGTGCAAGTTGTACAGGTAAGGGTGAGCAAATTCTGAGGATAACCATGGGCAGAATGTCTGTCTTCCATGTTGAACAAGGTCTATCAGTGCAGGAATCAGCAAAAATTGTGATGGCTGAGTTACGCCAAAAAACCAGTGGCGAGGCTGGTCTAATTTTGGTTGACAGACTTGGTAACGTGGCAATCCAATTCGATACGCTCCATATGCCCGTAGCTGTATTATCAAAGGGTATGAAAGATATCTACTGCTCAATGACTCCCAAGTGGCCTGTTGATTAAAACCTAGTCCAGTAGTCGTTTTTCACCTGTGATCTTCAATATCTCAGTGATATCCTGACTTACTTCCAAGCAACCGAGATATTTCTGCTCACTATCTCTAACTGCAAAGTAGCGAATGTGTATTGTCTTTCCTCCGAGGTTAATCCAAAACTCTGCTGAGTCCCGGGTTCCATCTCGGAAATCACTTAAGATCTTCTCAACAATGTGCACGCTCTTCTTTGGGTGACATAGTTTAACACTCCTCCCAATCACAGCCCGCGACCTGACAAAGATTCTGTCTGGTGATTCGCTAAAGAATTGCACACGATTTTGATCATCTACAAACGTCATATCGATTGGTAGATGATTGAAGATTGCTTCCAACATATCAACAGAAAGTCTTCCACTGCCAAATACTATTTCACGCGCGTCTGATACAGATGGTTTTACTACCTCAATAGGAGTTCCCTTATGAATAGCCTTGATTGAATAGCTACAATAACCGATATCATTGAAATCCTGTGTAACAACTTCCCACTCATGTTCCTTGAACAACCTTAAGGATGCTGGAAAGAGGATATTATTCTCCTTATTGAAATGGCTAGCAAGCATATTGGAAAGGTTTGTAGCTGCCTCGCTTAACTTCTCTAGTTCAGCAATCATTGTTTCATTCGATTCTGATTCAAGCTCAAACAAAGTCTTCTCTATTTCATGAATTTCTTGGTGTTCACTCCACATTGCCGCTGGCGGCCCAGTGAGACCGTGTTTCTCTAGAACTGGAAAGAGCGCATTTTCTTCACGTAGATAATGTGTTTCAGATTCAGCAAAGAATCCAAGCAACTGTCTAATCCTATCAATAAACGCCTCTTCCGGTTCTCTCTCTCCACTCTTCAATGTCATCGTGAGGGTATAGAGTTCGTTCGCATATTCCAGGAGAAGATTATGTTCAACCATCAAGGTGTAAATAGGATGGCCTCTTGGGGCAATTGGCTTTTGAGCTTGGACAGTCTCTCTAAAGACTTCAAGGCTCATGTTGAAAAGAGTCTCGTAATCACATTCAGAAATACCTTCTTGAATCAGCTCATCCTTTAGAAGTGTCATCTCTGCAGGATTCACGACACCCAATGATTTCATGAATTGATTCTTGAGATTAGTAAGATTCTCACCAGAACTAATCTTTTTAGCTATCTCTTTCAGAATATTCTTCCTGTCACTCGCCATGAAATCGCCCATATATATTACGAAACTGCCTTGATATTTCCTTTTACCCCGATTTCGAACACCCTCAATGGTATGTTCTGACTTGTGTTTAGAATAGCCTGAGCCACAACTCTGACCAATCCATGGCAACAAGGAACTTCCATATGGACAACTGAAACATCTTTGACATTATTGATTTGAAATATCTGAGTGAGCTTCTCAATATTCTGCTGATAATCTTCGAATTTGGGGCAGACTAATACTGCTGCTTTATCCTTTAGAAAATCCTCATGCATTGACGTATATACTAACGCTGCGCAATCAGCGATAATCAATATACTAGCGTTCTTCATTGCAGGGTGTTGCGGCGATAACAATCTGAGCTTAATTGGCCAGTGTGTTAGTCTAGACACCTTTGGCTTTAGGACAGTTACAGGGAGTAAATGATCTGGACCTTCATGAATGTCTTCTACTTTTTCAGCATAGGTGAATTTCTCACTTCCAGCACATCCTACTTCCTGCTTCGCAAGTTTCTGATTTTTGATATTCTCTTTGGCTGCAAGTTCATCAAAAGGTAGAGTTTCAACTTCTCTAAGCGTTAATGCCCCTTCAGGACATTCTCCTAGGCATGCTCCTAGACCATCGCAGAACGATTCAGACACAACTTTTGCTTTTCCATTTATTATCTGAAGAGCACCTTCTGCACATCCCGGCACACAATTTCCACATCCGGTACAGAGGTCTTCATCGATATGTATCATGAGTCGTTTTACCATTGTCATTGTCACAGTCTCCATCTTTACCATAGTTAATTCAATATAGAGTTACTATTATAAAGATAGTAGTTACCATTTGGTAAGTGGCTTTCATGACTGTACGAACAAAAGAGAATGTGGAGATGTGTCCTGTTTTTGCAGCATCTAAAATCTTGGGTAAAAGGTGGTCTATCCTGATTATTCAGGTTCTACTAAAGCCAGAAGCTGCAATAGGTCTACGATTTCATGAGCTACAGAATGAGCTCAGTTGGATCAGCCCTAAAGTTCTTACACAGCGTCTTAGAGAACTCCGAGAGAGTGGAATTCTATCACGGGATGTTGATGTTAGTGCAATGCCTCCTAAAGCGTGGTACACATTGACTGAAAAAGGTCGAGACCTTGGGCCCACCCTAGAGGCTATGCAAGCTTGGGGGACGAAACATGGTGGTCGAGTTGTTGCTGTCTGCATGGGCAAAGGCTTCGAACATTGTCATGAATGTCAACATTAACAAAATGAGATATTAGCAGCTACTACAGTTCTTTGCCAACAGCATCAGGAGTGCCTTCTAATGAATAAAGAGATCAAATTCGGAGCTAGATTGAGCCGTGTAATTTCAACTGTTGCTCCAGATAGTGAAAATCCAAATATTACGCCATATGACCGAATTCAATGGCCAGTTGTCAAAGAAGTCGCGCCAGAGTGTGAAAGGCTGGGATTTGATTCCGTCATCGTACCTGACCATCCCATGGATGATGTGTCCAGATATGCCTGCATGTCAACACTAGCTGCTATTGCTGCTTGCACTGAAAGAGTCACCGTTGGTACACTTACTACAAACACAATGAGATACCTACCCAATCCTTCTCTTTTCATCAAGGAAGTTGCGACTCTTGATGATATTTCGAATGGTCGATTGTATCCTTTTGGCTTAGGACTTGGTTGGACACCACATGAATATGAGGCATTTGGATTCCCATTTCCGAAACATAAGATCCGGCTAGCCCAATTGAAAGAAACAATCGAAATGATGAAACTGATGTTTACTGAGGATAAGGTAACATATGAGGGTGAACATTTTCAGATCAAAGATGCTGTTTGTGAACCCAAGCCTGTTCAAAATCCATTTCCGATTGTGATAGGAGCGCGTGGAAATCGTACGCTTGGTCTTGCAGCGGAATATGCTGACCATATAGACATCTATGGTGGCATGGATTTGGATGATCTTCAGGAACGACTGAGTTTCGTCGAAGATACTTGTTCTGAAATAGGACGAGATTTTCATGAGATTGTCTTTTCATGGGGCTGCTGGTTTTGGATTTATGAGAGTGAAAAAGAGAGAGACCGATATGCAACTGAAATCAAACGGTTGTCTGAATATCCAAAAGACAAATTCCAAGCGAAAATAATTATGGGGACTCCTGAAGAGATTGCTGAGAAGTTTGAATCACTCATAGACCTAGGAATTACATATTTCACACTAAGGTTTGAAGATCTACCCAGCACACATGGATTGAAGCTTTTCACTGATCAAGTGATGCCTGAATTAATATGAACGAACTTTTAGACATCGATGAAAATTATTTGCGAGAGTCTTCAATAATTTTCACGAGTTCTTCTTCGATAGTAGGCGTCATTTTCGCTCGTGTTTTTATCCTACCTACTTCTTTTCCATCTTCACCGAATATGATAATTGTTGGGCTACTAGTTACACCAAATGTTTCAACTTCCGGAGGTGAAGGAGGAACAGCCCAAAACTTATTGGATCCATAGGGTGGTTTGGTCATTCCACCTAATGCAATAAGAGGTTTCTCTAACTCTTTCTCAAGTAATGCTAATACAGGAAGGGCTCGACGAGAATCACCACACCAGTCTGCAAAAAGAATGACCACATAATATTCTTTCATAAGCTCCCTAAGTTTTGACACTGCTTTTTGGTTGAGTTTGTACTCATCTCTTTGACGAATGAACCCTCCTTGGTAAACAGGCTTCATCGAATCAATTGCTTCAACACATGATGGTGCATCGACTTGGACATCACTTAGAGTTGGCACATTGTTCATCTCCTTGATTTTTTTTCACTTAATTTGTTTCGCAGACTATATCTGTTCCCTTCATACCTTTCTTATTTTGTAGAGGTGTCTGCTGTATAAGTTTAACCCATTTTGATAGATAGTTAAGATGGCTTTCTTCTTCATCTTTAAGATGCTCAACTAGGAGTTCAGCAACTGGGTCATTTATTTTTTCGAGCGCCATTTCAAGCAGGCGCATCATCTCTAATTCATCACTGTGGAGTGATTTGATTTCGCGTTCAAGTTTGACTCTTGCTACATAACGACCAACTTTCGAAGACCATTCATCACAAGGAGTTGAAACCATATGCTCAATCATTCCTTCGAGAAACTTGATGTGCTTCCAAGTATCAAGCCGCAATTCCATAAATGCAAGACGAACAGCAGGTTCTTTTGCTTCTTCCTCTAGTTTGACTAAATGATTCAAAGTATTCTGTTCAACTAGTATCTGGTCTTTCATTATTGAAATGACTTCGGCTTCTGATCCACTCAATTAGTTTCATCTCCACATTAACTGCGAGTTAATTAACTATTGTTATTTATTCTCTTATAAGATTACTCATAGAATCATTTTATCCAGAACTTGAAATCATTCTATTAATCGATGTGGAGAGCTCTTCTGTGATCTGGATGATCAAACTCTGCCTCCTGCTCATACTCATTGCCCAAGAACTGATTCATCATGAGCGCTGCATAGTTGCCTGTACCCACAGCCATTGCGACTTGCTGAGTGATTGGTCTGACATCACCTGCAGCCCAAACTCCTTCAATATTGGTTTTCCCTCTGTGATCTGTAACGATGTTTCCTTTCTCATCAACTTCTACTCCAATTTGTTGGGCCAGATCAGACCTAGCAATTGCCACATAGGATACAAAGAACACATTTGCCTTTATTTTCCGACCATCAGTAAGTGTGACTGATTGCACCACACCAGGTCTCGGGAAATCAATTGATTTGATATTTCCTGAGGTCCATTTGAATGGGGACTGCTTTAGCTTCTCAAGGTCTTGATTTTCAAATGGCACGAAAGCATCTTCTGTCATAAGAATCTGAATCTTATTCGTAAAACGTGTCAATGCATTTGCAACATGAAGTGCACTACCAACCGTTCCAGCATTGACCACTAAGACATCTTTGTCCTTACATAGTGGTGCTTCACAATCTGGACAGTAAAACGCTCCATTACCAACATTGGCCACAGGAAGCCAGCTTCTCCATTTACCGTCAACCTTTGGGTGTTTTCGAGATGTTCCTGTCGTTAAAAGAAGTGTCTTTGTCTGGTACTCGTTTTTATCCTCTGTTCGGTAACTAGGTTCAGTACGGACTGTAAACTTCGGATAACGACCTGCAATTTGCACGACATCCGCAGCAATGTAATTGGCTCCAGCTGCTCGAGCCTCTCCCTGGATGTTTCTTAACAGACTTCTGCCTTCATGATAGACAGATCCCGAGAAATTGAGGATTGAGTTAGTATGAAAATGCATAGGACTCGTACCCCTATCTAAGACTAACACTCTACGTTCATGATAAGCGAGATGAAGTGCTGCTGATGAACCTGCAGGACCCCCACCAATGATAATAGCATCATAAATCTTAACCATAGTAAA
>JAEORI010000099.1 GCA_016840965.1 Candidatus Thorarchaeota archaeon
AGTGTCACCAAAATGGACTCCGTAGTTTCCCCACACTTTGAGTGATGAATCAGAAGCGTGTGATAATGCATAAGAAGGGCTCATTATAGATCCTGCTGAAGATGACAATGCAGCAATGAAAGGTGAATATGGCTCTTCGAGAACGAACTGTATTGTATACTCATCTAGAACATTAATAGCACCTGAGGACGATATCCAATCATTGAACGCATTTTGAAAAGCAATGGAACCGGAACCTTCAGAGTATGCAATGTTCGCTAATTCACGTCCACCTTTTAGAGGTTCAGCAATCATCCACATTGGGCCCCAATCAGCAAAAATCTTAATCCCTCTCTCAATATTCCATTTCACACAACTTGCATTGAATGGAGTTTCATCATGAAAGGTGACATCTTGTCGAAGCTCAATTGAATATTCCAACCCATCTGATGATACAATAGGAGAGGATTCTGCCAGTAACGGTTGAATAGGTTCAGAGATGTTACTACCAAATGGATATGTATAGAGAGTTTCATAGACATTGTAGAAAATCCAGTTACCAAATCGCTCAAAATTCACATGAGGATCGAGTGATTCTGGCTCTCCAGATACTTCCCAGATGATAATGTCATGTGAGGGAACAATTGAATCGATACCTAACCCATCCACAGGTTGGAGCCCATAAAGCGATACCCCTAATAATAGAATTACCACTAGACATGAAAGATAGGTCTTCGAGGATTCTATTATTTCTCCCTCACACACTCTATCAAATGCTCTATCTGTTGAAGCAGTATAAACTTGTCGCGGCAAAAACGGAATTACTGGCATTTAGTATAGGTGAGGATAAATTGTACCATTCAAAGGAAGTCTGAAAATCAATCTTCAACGACCTGAAAGTCGAGACCCTTGTCATGCAACAGTTTTAGCATTAGTTTTACAGCTTTATCGTCAGGGACCTCAAGTATCATCTCTAGCTCAGCTCTATTTGGTGGTATATCTGGGTCGAATCTATCCTGATTAATTTCAATCACACTCACACCGGATTGAGCTACAATACTGAGTACCTTATTCATACTGCCCACCCTATCAAGAATTGAACCTCTTACTCTCACGGATCTGCCTAGTCGGAACAACTCTTTCTCAACGACTCTTGCCATGAGTGACATATCGATATTACCACCTGAAAGAACTGCAACAGCTTTCTTTCCCTTAATATCGATCTTGCCATGCTGAAATGCAGAAAGACCAACACAGCCTGCTGGTTCAACAACAATCTTAGCTCTTTCAAGAAGCATGAAGAGAGTTCGTGTAACCTCCAACTCTTCCACGGTGACAACGCCAGAAAGTAAGTCTCTCGCAATCCTGAACGTTAGCTTCCCAGGTCTCTTTACAGCAATCCCATCACATATGGTATCCAAATTTTGAACATTGACTATTTTACCTGCCTCGATAGATGCTTTCATTGCTGCAGCAGAGGCAGCCTCAACTCCATAGATCTTTACTTCAGGGCGTTGTTCCTTAACTGCAATTCCAATTCCAGATATGAGACCTCCGCCACCAACAGGCACAGCAATTATGTCAACATCAGGACAATCGTTGAGAATTTCCAGACCTATGGTTCCTTGGCCTGCAATCACATTCTCATCATTGAAGGGATGAAGAAAAGTCGCACCAGTCTTTTCTGCCAGTTCTCGTGCATGAGAAAGAGCATCATCAAACACAGCTCCATGAAGCACAACATTAGCACCATACCCTTCTGTAGCTTGAATCTTAGCAACAGGAGAGAACACAGGCATGACAATGGTTGACTTTATTCCTAATCTTGTTGCAGCATAAGCAGTCCCCTGTGCGTGATTACCTGCAGATGCAGCTACAACACCTGCATTCTTCTCTTCATCTGAGAGCTGTGACATAGCATATGCAGCACCCCTTACTTTGAAAGAGCCTGTTTTCTGCAAATTTTCCAGCTTGAGGTAGACATCTCCGCCAGTTATCCTGCTAAAGGTCGATGTGTGGTCAAGTCTAGTAACATGTTTGATATCCTGTAGGATTTTTTGAGCATCCAGAATTTTTGAATACACTTTGCTGTATTTTCCCATTGTAGCCACAACTTCCAATGATGCACTGAAGCAGATTAATGAATCCTCTGCTAAATCATCAATAGAAGGACAAGAAATGAGTTCATGATTATAGGAAACAGTAACCAGGTGATATAGTTTCCAGGAGGAGCAGTAAACCGATTGAATCTAGATGGAATGAACCAAAATAAACCATTTTCAACAGGTGTCCAAAGCCATAGTTCCATCATTTTGCTCATGAAAGGTTCAAGTATTATAAAATCAACAAGTAGAGATAACCATCCTGAAAACAAGCAAGCGATTAAACCATTGAATCCTATTGATAGCGCAAATAGGTAGCTCGCTTGAATAGAGAATATCCAGAGAAAAATGATCCATAAAGGAATGTTTCTAACAAAAGGACCATTTCGTTCCTGTCTTGTGTAGTAGTAGTATCCTTGCGATGAAACAAGATGTTCGCCAATCATTGCAATAGTAGCAATTAGGAATATGTGGGGCAATATCCTCCAACTAAATTGTTCCCACATAATATTAGAAGTAATGCTAGAAAGAACTACAAACGCCACTAAAAGGAAGAAGTTCCTGACCTTGAATGACATAAATGACTATCACCGCTTCAGTTTTCCCTTTGCCGTATCGATGAAATCTGATGTTCTCTTTCTTAGAGAAATGACCCAAGCTTTCCCAACTTTCTCCTTATCGATCCTCTGCGTAGCTAGGCTTTTTTGCACTTTCAAAATAAGATCCACAGCCTTCCCAACAGTCCTGCGATCAATACCAGTTGCCTTTGATATCCCTGCAATTGACATTGAGGGTCTTTCTTTCAAAACCTGAAGAACTGCGGTCATAGCTTGAGCTAAGTCTACTCGAGGAACACTAAGTGGGAGTCTCATTTCTTTTCAAATATGCTATGGTCAAATCTACATATATACATTATTATGTACACATAATAGTGTATACACTATAGTGTGTATAGCTTGAAGTTTTACTTTTCAAATTAACTTTCTTGAATCATATTAATCCAAACAGATGACGTGCTTAATCATTTATTGTGATAGACAATAATTCATCTTTAGTTCAGGTTCACCATTGGGTACATTCATTGTAGAGTTGTCAAAAAGAAAATAATCGAAGCCTTTTCTCCTTTTCTCAGGCGTTTTTGTAAATACACCAAATAACGAGTGTTCATATTTGTTGGAGTCAGAAAGTAAGAATATACAACGAGTCATTAAGACTAGCATGTTTCAACTTTAATTGACTTCTAAATCATTCATTCAACCAATGTTTCTTCCATGTATATGTTGAGTGTTCCAGTACTTTTTCAAATCCAAGAGATATGTACAGATACTTTGCATTATTACTCAATGTCACATCAAGGTCTACTTTTGTTAGTGCTGGTTCGGATTCAATCAGCCGTTTCATTGATTGCACAAGAATCGCTTTTCCAAGACCCTTGCCCTGAAATTCATCCTTAACTACGATATCTGGAATATAACCTGTATCTCCATTTCTGATGGTCATAAAGCAGACTCCAATAGCTATACCATTATTATACAAAATCCATGATGAAGATTCACGATAATCTCCGAATCTATTAGACTCAATATTCTCTAAGAGCCGCTTACAATCTTCTACGGAACTGAAGAAATCAGGAAATACATTTTGATCAACATGACCATTAGTTCCTTCAAAAACGAGGTGAGAAATTTCATCTCGTAGGTTTGGACTATATGGCTCAAAACTCATTTCTTTTGAGAGCTCGGGTTCAGCAAGATTTTCGATGCTGCCCTGAGATAAAGTCATGCTCATCCTGTCATACTTCGCAAAACCAATCTCAACAATGTGTTCTGATAGCTCTTTAGAAATCCATCTACCTCCAGTGGTGATATGCGAATAATCATTCTTAAATCTCTCAAATAATGCGCTAAATAGCCTCCTTTCAATATCGATATTGCAATCAGCAAATACAAAATTAATACGTTTACTTGCTTTCACGAAAAATGCTATTCCTTCCAGGATACCATCTTCTAAATATCCACCATATATACAAGCTCTATCACTAGCAACTGCAGCTTTGAGTTGTTCTTCAAAATTTTCCGGGATACTATCATCATTTCTCAATTCTCTATAACGATTGATAACGGAATCGATGCCATCCAGATGATCTTTCTTAATTTCACGAATCATATGAATAAAGAGTATAGAGTTATGAATAGTAGTTACCATTTACGCAATTTTTTAGACGATATCATATCAGTCTTTGATAATTGTTGCAATATCATCATACGGATTTACAGCTCAGATAACAATAGTAAAGACTTCGTCTAATTTCCCCTAATTATGGGGATTGTACCATTTAGAGGAATTCTATCTCAAAACACTCTATGTTTAATGTCGATACCTCTTGATCGAAGCTCTTCAATGAAGAGTTTTGGAGGAATACATCTCTCAGGAGTAAGTACACCTCGCTTGGAAATGCGACCATCTGCCATCATCATTGCAGTAACAGATGCGGGGAATGATGTTGTACGCATCATTGATGTTAGTCCTGTTGTATCATCAAAGTAGTCAATGACCTCATACTCGATATTTCTAGCCTCTGTTCCTTTCCAACCATCGATTGTCACACGAATGAGAGTCACGTCTTTTCCTGAAGGAGGTAAGTTCTTTTCAAGCAGATTTTCAAGTACTCTTCGAGGGCTGACTTTCTTTCCATCAATATCAATTTCTTTGTTATCCATTAGGCCTAGTTTCATTATGCACCACATCTTATGGCCATGTCCTGGATAGCGAATGGTTTTGTAATCTAATTCTTTCACCTTCCCCTTATAGGTGTGAGGAAGAGTTGATGTCCCTCCACTTGTATTGAACGCCTCTAGCTTGCCAAACGGTTCTGGAAAAACTATCTCTTCGAAACCCACAAGAGGTTCTTCAATAGTGATTTTCCCATCCCGCAATGCGACACAAGGTTCAATGTACTCGTTAATCAATCCTTCAACTGAGAAGATGAGAGAATAATTTAGAGGCGGACGAGGTTCTTGCTGAAGGCCACCTACACGGATTTTCACACTCTCTGTACGATCGAGATATTCAATCCCTTCTCTAGCTAAGACACTGACCATTCCAGGCGCGAGACCGCAGTCTGGCACAACTGTTACACCAGCATCCTTCGCTTGGTCATTCATTTCAAGTTGTTTTTGAACTATAGTCCACCCACCACCCAGGTCGCACATATGAGTTCCAGTTTCAATTGCTACCTCCGTATGAAGGATATTTACAGTGTAGCTGACTGCACTGATTACCGAATCAACCTTTGAAAACACTTTGACAAGTTGGTCACGATTCTTTGCATCAACTTTTTCAGCAACAGCCCTGTCACCTACTTCTTTTGCTAAAGCCTCTGCACACTTAATGTCAATATCTGCAAGAATTATCTGCTCTACACTATCTTGCTTAACAAGATCATAGGCAGCACCTTTACCCATCTGTCCAGATCCAAGTACTAGAACCTTCATGACACGCTCGCCTCAAGATACGAGTGTCAAATGTGAAGCTACAGCATGTAAAAACAATTCCGTCGAGCGCTATCCTTGTCTACAAATGCAGATTTCATTGACTTATCAAAGAGAGTATGAAATGTCTTTCATACTTCTCTCGAAAAGATTGGTTGTTTGGATATAAGCTTTGGAAGAAGCAGCTGCTGTTTCGGTGCGAAACTAGTTTTATCATCAATCTCTTTGGCTAGTTCCTGAATACTCATTTTGACTTGGTCTTTCAATTCGCGTCGTCGTATGACTAGCTCTCCACTTTCTTTCTCTTTTGCTCCCACAACGCAGATGAAAGGAATCCAAAGCTTCTCAGCACTCCGAACCTTCTTTCCAACTGTCTGAGAACGATCGTCAATCTCATATCGAACTCCATATGTGTCAAGTATTTTTCCCAATTCTGCGCAATATTCTATGTAACTATCATCAACTGGAGCAAAACGCACTTGTACAGGAGTCATCCAGAGAGGGAGATGAGGTACCTTTCCAGCTAGTTTCTGCTTATGAGCGTGTTCCAATACTCCATAGAGTACTCGCTCAATTGATCCAGATGGAGAGGTGTGTAGAATCAATGGGTATTTCTCTTTTCCATCTTCATCTACATATTTTATGTTAAACCGTTCACTATTCTCAACATCGATTTGGACAGTACCCAAACAGGCGGCCTTCTTCTGCTCATCGACTACATTCCATTCGCCCTTGAAAATAAAGTAGGCCTATCGTTGGTCAAAAATCTCAAGCATGACTGGTTTCCCAATTCGATTTACAACCTTCAGGACAAACTCTTTATTTTCCTCATAGAAGGACCTGAGAATTCTAAATGAAACCTCGTAAGAAACCTCAAACTCAGCATGGATTTTTTCAATAAATTCAAGCTGACGTAGGACTGCTTCTTTTGCTCCTTCTTCATCAGCAACGATTTCATGGATATCAGGCATGGTGAAAACGCGAGGCCGACGCATGCCAGCAAGTTCTCCACTTTGCTCTCGTCTAAATGATGGTGCAATCTCGAATAGTTTCAAGGGAAGTTGCTTGTAGGACACATGAGCTTGTGAAATGAGCAGGAACTGTCCAAAGCATGCACTGAATCGAGCAAAGAAGTCTCGGTCACCAGAACGCACAACATACTGGCGAGATGGAAACCTTTGGAGATATGACTTCAATGAAGGGTGTTGATAGTCATAAATAAGTGGAGTTTGGAGTACATGGGCTCCATAATCAACCATTTCAGCTATTACCCGTTCCTCAATCGCTTTCTTAAGGGTCAGTCCACGAGGAGGCCAACGAAAATTACCAGCATCTGATCCTGGTTCATAATCAACAAGTTCTAGTTGCTTCATTAGCTCTATGTGCGCAGGAGGTTCTTGTGCAGTCCTATCTTTTGCTGTTTCATATTGCATATAGAGTTCTAATTCCTTATACTTACTGTAGTTGAAATCCTTGATAGGAGTTAAGTTCCCACCAGGTTCCATGATCAAGAAGGTCGAAGTAGATTTTTCCTCTGCAACTATTGCAGTAAGGTCCTCAGCTTCTGTAACATCAACATCTGCAGCTTTGGCAATTTCCTTTGAGATATCCAAAACTTTGGAGCGTTCAGCGAGTGGATGTCCTTTGCAGTGAATCTCGAATGCCTTGTACCAACCAAATGGTACTCTCACTACGTCATATCCTCGCTCTTTGAGGTCTTTTTCAACAGTCTTGAGAAGTTTCAAACCGACACTTGGTTTTGATGGATTCTCAGTCAAGTGTACCCAAGGATAAACAATAATCTTCTCTTCTTTGACCTCATCAGCTGCAGTAGCAATCATATCAGCAGTCGCTTTTGCAGCAGCTTGAATATTGTGAGCATCTGTTGTTTCAGCAGCGATGAAATTAACTAAGCAGGAATCTTCAGTCTTGTAGATTTTCTCCTTGACTTCCTCTGCATTCTTTAACGCTTTTCTCTTGGCTTCGTACGAAAAGCCATCGCTGTGTATCTGTAGCATTCTCACTATGAAAACCTCGTCAGTCTAAGTCGTATCCTATTTCTCACTTAAGCTTGATGTAAAGAACCTCTGGTCTGTCGAAAATTCGAAATCGAGTATTTGTAGGTCAGCTGTCCACCTCGCTTAATGAAAGTGAAGTGCTTCTAGATTGTCAAAGTAATGCTTTACCCGTAGCCTTATTAACAAATTAACTATATTTAATAATTATGAGAGAATATGACCTCATTGTTATTGGCTCAGGTGCGGGAATGAACATTGTATCTAGAGCTTACGAGCAAGGACTCAAAGTTGCAGTCATCGAGAATGGGCCCATGGGGGGAACTTGTCTAAATAGAGGCTGTATCCCAACGAAGATACTGACCTATATAGCCGACATCATTACTCAAACAGAACATTTGGGAGAACTAGGTGTAAAGATTAACATCGAAAAAATAGATTATCCGTGGATTATGAAGCGTATGAGGGATGAGGTCGATGGTGATAGTAGAATGCAAGGACAATCCGTCGAAGCAGCCAAAGGAATTGATTGGTACAAAGGGATAGGAGCATTTGTGGATGATTATACTCTTGAAATCGGTGAAGAGAGGATTAGATCACCCAACATAATTATTGCAGCGGGATCGAGACCATTAATACCTAATATCAAGGGTTTCGATAAGACTCAATATCTCACAAATGATGAAGCACTACATCTTATGGAGCAACCCAAATCTATGCTTATTATGGGAGGAGGCTACATCGCTGTAGAATTTGGTCATTTCTTTTCAGCTGTGGGCACAGAAGTGACAATTATAGGACGTAACGAATACCTTGTGAAGAATGAAGATTCTGATGTTTCTGAGATTCTAAAGCAGGAACTTTCGAAGAGGATGCATGTTCATACCAATCATGAGGTCATCGAAGTAAAGGAAGAGAATGGCGAGAAAGTAGTTATTGCTTTAAATCGTGAATCTGGAGTCAAGACTGAGTTCAGAGGTGAAACATTACTTGTTGCGGCAGGTAGACGTTCAAATGCAGACTTATTCAAACCAGAGAAAACAGGTGTAAAAGTTGACAAGAATGGATGGGTTATTGTAGACGAATATTTCAGAACAAGCAAAAGAGGCATTTGGTCATTTGGAGATGCAATCGGACGCTACCAATTCAGGCATGTGGCAAACGATGAGTCTCAAATAGTTTGGTATAACTTGGTCCAAACATTAAATGCCCAACACAAGCATTCCAAGCCAGAATTGATGACAATGGATTATCATGCAATTCCTAGAGCTGTTTTTTCATTTCCTCCTATTGCCACTGTTGGGATGACGCTTTATGAAGCGAAGGAATCAGAGTATAAGTTGTTGGTTGGCCAAGCAGACTATTCTATTGCTGCAAAAGGATTTGCCATGGGAAATCCTGCATCCTTAGTTCGAGTGATTGTTGATGCAGACACTGAAAAGATACTTGGGGCGACAATAATTGGTCCTTATGCTCCAATCTTGATACAAGAGATAATCAATCTCATGTACACTCACGATGGGACATATCAACCGATGTTTCAAGCAATGCATATTCATCCTGCGCTGTCTGAGGTTGTTCAGCGCACATTTGGAAGATTAACGCCAATCGATGGTGAACATGTCCACCATCATCATCACAGTTAAGGATTGTAGCAACAAGGCACTATTTCAATCAAAAAAACAATTGATAGTTCAATATTTCCACTGCAATTTCGAGGTGCAGCAGAAGTAATATATCGGTTTGACTATACTAAATGCTAGTTCGCTGGGCGGCCGAGGAGAGAAAGGAAGCTAGCGCGCGCTTATGAATTTCAAATGCAAGACGCAATTGCAATTGCCACCATTCTAGACATGGTTTTGAATTCCCTTTCTCACTCTGGACGTCTATAGAGGAGGAGCACATGCATATGAACCGGAGACTGCTGAAGATACAACTAGTTTCTGCTATTTTTATCACTATGATGCTTGTTGGATTTATCCCGCAAGTTGTTTGGGCTGGCGAGATGATGCAGGAAGAAGAGCCGATATTTCAAGACCCCTTAGCAAAGTATGAGATTGATCCTGTATACATCTTCTATGACCCAACAAATACATTGTTGAGAACAATAGCAGAGAATGTTCACCAAGTTCTTGCATTTCGGCTTGAACACATAGAAATGGTGTCAATCTACGAGTGGACCAAACTGCAATATGAGTTGTTAGCGGAACCATGGATTGCCATCTACGCACTCAGCTCTGACCTGAGGAGCGTTCATTTTAATGATTTTAATGTTACTTGGGGTGAATTCTATGGCCTATTGGCAGAACATGACAAAACACAACATATTGTAGGAATGGGCAATACTTTAAGCTTAGAACAATTCCTTGGCGAAACAGACACAAACATCCGCACAAGCCAAGCAGAACAGGTAGATGGTCTACTTCTTGCCTTCTATGACATGTGGACAATCCATGAAGCTGTTTCAACTAGAGCTCATATCAGTAGTGACTATGAGAATGCTGCTGGAGATCTACGAACCATTGCTTTGAAGATCTATGGTGACAACTTTGGCACATTCTTTGAGCGGGCCATTGAACCAATCGATGCAGTCGGAGAGATGGATAAGGATGACCTAAATAGAAGAACTGAGGCGATGTGGGAGAGGCATGCACCAACCATAGAACCAACATACTACCAAATGAGTGAAGATGGAAGGTTGACAGAGCTTGATGATGAAGAGCTTCCAGAAGACTTCTCACCCGCAATTAAGATAACCACAGCTTCTGAAGTATCTTCCAGCGATTATATTCTTGGAGAGATTCCTCTACTTTCAGCGCTTCAGGGACCTATAGGTGAGATAATCGATGTTCTTTTGAGTGTCCTAGGTGACTCCGGTTCGACTGTTATTTCAATACCTACGGACCTTATCGAGACCATCAAAGGTTTGTTCGAAGTTCTTGAACCAATAATCGGAATTGTGAAGGATTTCGATCTCGAGTCCCCTCTAAAATCAATCATACAAGCCATAGCGAACGAGTTCCCATTCATGGCTGAATTCAAGGATTACTTGAATACTATATTGAAAGCTCTCTTCAACTTCAGGGGTGATCTGGAGAGCATTTTGGGAATAGTTGGAGAGCTCATTTCTGTACTCCTGCCTGATTCTGTTCCACAGATAGCTAAGGATTTCATCGGTCAGATTCTTGGAACTGAGAATGGTCTGTGGGATATCATCAGTCAAGTTGTCTCTGAGGGTAAAGGTGTATTCGATACTATATTCAGTTTCTTCACAAAGAATACGCTTCAAGCATTTCTGAACAAGACTCTTGCTGCAACGCTCGGAATGACTTCTGGGCAGGTTTCAACTCTTCTCCCACGTGTAATCAGTTTTGTTGAGGCTACAGTGGATTTCCTTACAGGCAAGGACTTTGTGAAATTTATTGAAACCATTGGAACTGATCTCTTGGGGTCAATACTCTCAGTCACCGGGTTGAGCGATGCTGTCGATAAGGTAATGTCTATCGTAAAGATGGGGATGTCTGCCTTCAAACTACTCGATGAGTTTGATACAACATCTTTCCTACAGTTTGGAGTTGAGATGCTGAATGAGATAGTTGGACCGTCGAACATCCCAGATGGTGCTGAAGACCTAGCAAAGCAGATGATGGCAGTAATCAAATCATTCCAAGAAGGCGCATTTAGCGATGTCAATGGTTTCAAGTCTCAGATTTCGACCATCCTTGATTCAGCAACAAGTGGAGTTACCCAGGCTATCAAGGATGTCATACGTGACACTATGACAATGCTAACTGGATTCTTCAACGGAGCCTTTGACAAGAATCAACTACCTGACCTATTCGAGATTGCTGCGGATTTGATAAACGAAATAATGGGCGGCGGTGAAGCAGCACAGGTCATTGATGCACTTAATAGCGCTGTGAAGCCACTCATGGGTCTTATCGCCCTTATTTCTGACAATGATGCTTTGAAGAACATGATTAGCAAGACTGTCAGTAATTTTGTTTCAGAGCTGAGCAATGCTCCGACCATGATCAAAAATGTCCTATCCTTCTTAGATGTTGAGGACGTCATGAGTGGATTACCAGGCTCAGAAGATGTCTTGGATACTGCTGGCCAGATTGTTGGCGGTATTATAACGATGATCCAAGGCATCAAGGGCCAGTCATTTCAAGGCATAATGCAGTCAGTTCTAATGGCAGCTGGTTCTCTGATTGGAACGTTACCATCATTTGACGATGTCCCAATAGATGCTTTTCTAAAACTTCTCCAATCATTCTTCCCAGATGCTTTTGGTCTTAGTAAAGAGGATATGCCAAGCTCTACAGAAGTTATTAGCGAAATACTTGGTTATGCAGAAGGACTCCTTGGAAGTGGTTTCGATGAAACTATGCTCGAAGACACTCTCGAGTTCTTTATGGACATCAAGGATATCTTCACAAATGGTGTGAAGTGGCTCCTTGGAAAGGTCTTCGACTGGTTGAGCGGACTCATCAATCCTGTCCTTGATGATATTGAAAGTACAATTGAGGGGTTATTCGCTGGGCTGGATGATTTACTGGGATTCTCAGGTAAGTTTCCAATTGGTCTTGGCGACTGGTCCCTCTTCGACCTAGAGTATGCATTAGGAATCAAAGCCAATTTCGCTATTGATCTAAACCCAATTTTCGATATGATTGTTAGCATGATTTTCGATGCTCGCGAGGTCTTCTCTACAGATAATATTGGAGACTTCTTCAAGACAATCCTAAGTTTCTTTGAGATATCGCCGCAGTTCTATGCTGAGCTTGGTATTGGCGGTTTCGACACCGAGAAGAACGCCCTCATGAAGACTATGCTTACATCCCTTGGTCTCAAGCTCTCCTTCGAAGGTTCCGCGAGATTCGTCGTGAATCTTTTCACTTTTAGAGGCGGCATGTTCGAGTGGGACAATTTCTTCAAGATTGTTGAGTGGAGTCTTCACATTAAGATCCACATTGGGAAAGTGTTCACGCTTCTTGATTTTCTCACTGCTGGAGTCGGCGGTGGTGCGCTAAATGCGGTTGCTGAATTCCTAGGCTTAGATATGATCACGATTGAGATATACTTCGAGATCGCCCTCGACATCGTTAAGAAAGCAGCCACTGCAGTCGCTCCCGAAGTATCCAGTATGACTATCACCATCATATTCGGGCTCTCTTTGCATATTCCAATAGAGCTGATAATTGTGGCTATAACCTTAGATGGAACGCTGGAGATTATACTGACGTTCTTCCAAGACTTTGCGGACCCAGCGCCAATGAAAATAACATTGCGGCTGATATTTACTCTCAAAGTCAAGTTCCGGTTCCTGTTCTTCAGTGACTCAGCCACATTCACCTGGGAGCCGGGTGGTCCATGGGACCTCTCACCCAATAAAGGTGAGACTGAGTATAATGAGTCTGGAGTTGGATTCGACACGGACGGAGATGGGCTCGGCGACTCGTTTGAAGATGAAACACCCGGGCTGGACAAGAATAAGGCGGACACAGATGATGATGGAGCAAACGATAAACTGGAGTTCCAGACCATGGGAACGGACCCAGCCAATCCTGACAGCGATGGAGATGGTCTCCTAGATGGCCGCGAGTGGGACCTTGGGACCAACCCAATGAGAGAAGACACCGATTGGGATGATGTGGACGATTACAAAGAAGTGGAGGTTTATGGCACTAATCCTCTCGAACAAGACACTGATGGAGATGGACTTACTGATGCATATGAGATTTATACCAAACTAGACATCTCCAACGTAACACCAACCGTCACAGAGGTCATTATTGGAGGAGAGTCATTCAACGATCATACTGACCCTCTGAATCCTGACACAGATGGAGATGGGCTTTTAGATGGTGATGAGGGGCCAATGGGAGCCTTTTACGGAGACCCTTCACTCTACAACGCCACTGAAGACTCAAGCACAGAAAGTGGTTGGGCAATGGATCCGAACCCCCTCTTCTTCAATGGCGGCTTTACGCATCCACTAGATGCTGACACTGATGATGACTCAGCATTGCAACTGTACAATGGTGTTGTCGATTCTCAGGCATATCTATTCCTTAAGGACATGAACGATGGTGCAGAGGTCGCAGGATTCTGGATCATCATCTATGATGAGGAAGGAGAACCTGAGAACAAGCATGTGTTCACTAATCCATGTAACCCAGACACTGATGGAGACACAGGTGTCACCGATCGGACACCTCAACCAGGAATGTGGCTCAATAGCGACGGGTATGAACTTGCCCAGACACCGCCCACGGATCCGACTGACGGTGACTCTGATGATGATGGAATTTTGGATGGTCTAGAGGGAGTCTTAAACCCGTACAGCAATCACACGAATCCAAATGATGCTGATACCGATGACGATGGACTATTCGACCTCCAGGAGATTCTCCTAGGTGCTGACCCTCGGAAACAGGACACAGATGGTGACATGATTTCTGACGGTGATGAGTTCTACACCTTCTTCACCAATCCCAATGTCTGGGACTCTGATTTCGATGGACTAGGAGACGGTGAAGAGGTCTACTTCTGGCACACCAATCCTCTCACAGATGATAGCGATGGAGATATGATATTCGATGGTATTGAGGTGCTCATATATGGCTCGGACCCAATGGATGAAGATTCTGATAATGATGGATTAACTGACTATGAGGAAATCTTCGTCTATTACACCGACCCGTTCGATTACGACACTGATGATGACCTCTTGTCTGATGGCGAAGAGATTGAGGTCTACAACTGCGACCCCCTTTCATGGGATACTGACCGTGACTCAATAACAGAACCAAATGAGTTTGGTGAGATGACCTTCCCACTGAGCGACTATCAAGAGGCTAAAGGCTTCTACATCTACAAGATGGATGAGTCCGGTGTCATGTATCAGGAATGGGTGTTCACAAACATCACTCAAGCAGATACGGATGAAGATGGTCTCAGTGATGCAATGGAACTATATCTCGCTTCTGGGAAGGTTCCCTGGCTTGATCCCATTCCACTTGATCCTACGAACAAGGACACCGACCACGACTTTATTCCTGATGGAACTGAGATGGCGATAGAGAATGTTTCAGGACTCATTTATCCATACAGAGCTATGACACTTGTCTTCAGGTACAATACATCTCCTGTTGACCGAGACACTGACGATGACTTGCTAATTGACTACCAGGAAGTCCTGGTGTTCAACACAAATCCTGCAGACAATGACACTGATAATGATACCATCACGGACTGGTGGGAGACTTGGGTATACAATACCTCAGCATTGTACAATGATACAGATGGCGATGAGCTCTACGACAATGAAGAAACGCTCGTAGAGGTCTGGCCGTATGGTCCATGGCCGCCATCTAATTGGTCCATAGGGATGGGCACTGAGGAGATGCTAGCGGTAACTGGAGCGTCTTCATTTGCCCTGGCTGAAGAGTCTCCAATATTGCAGTATGTCCCTGCACAAGCCATCTACGGAACTCTAGCGACGGATCCGGACTGCGATGACGACTGGTTACCAGATGGTGCAGAAGTTAATTTCTACCATACGAACCCACTAGATGACGATTCGGATAATGATGGGACGCCAGACACTCTCGAATTTGATACAGACTTCGACGGACTTGAGGACGGCCTCGAGTTTAAACTGAAACTCTATAGAACTGGTGGAGGTATCTTGGACCAAGACTCAGATGGTGATGGTGTGTCTGATGGTGCAGAATACTACATCTATGGAACTGACCCCGCATCAGTAGATACTGACGGAGATGGCTACCCAGATGGGTTAGAGATAGCGATAGGTACTGACCCACTGGCTACAACCACGCCAACAGAGTATGAGGAGGCGATAGCAGTATCGCGGGGTGAGGCATCGATGGATGTCTTGATGCCTTTAGCTGTAGTGAACAACGCACAGACTGTCGATGTCAACGTCCTGAATTACACATCTTTCAAGAGCATGAAGTTCAGGTATAACACTAGCGACGGATGGAGTACTAACTATACGATGACATATAATCCAACGACAATGACTTGGGTCTACACAGATATGCAATGGGAGGTAGGCACCTACGAACTCCAAGTGTTTGCTACTGACTACAGTGACGACGTCCACATGGCTGTGA
>JAEORI010000100.1 GCA_016840965.1 Candidatus Thorarchaeota archaeon
ACAGGAGTTGACACAATTGGTGCAAGGGTTGTCCGAAACCTGCTCAAGAAACTAAGCTCAGAGAGGGATCAGACCATCATTCTTACCACACACGACCTCAACGAAGTATCAGAGCTGTGCCACCGGGTAGGCATAATGAATCAAGGAGCTCTTGTTGCGGTTGGGAAACCATCCGAGCTTGAGGAGAAGTACAAGAAGGCCAATCTTGAAGAGGTGTTCACAGGATTGGTCACAGGTGAGGGGGTGTATAGTGAGTGAAGAGTAAGAAGAAGTCATCAACCAACGGTACAAAGACGATATGGCTTCTCAAAAAAGAAGTGAAGAGTGTCATCCGGTCTCGCTGGTTGATTCTTGGATTCATGATCAGCCCACTCTTTGCATGGCTGTTTCAGGGGGTTTTCCTGAATTTCCTCTTTGCTACTGCTATCGAGCCAGAAACAGTATACATCACTGTCGAAGATGAAGGTCCATGGGGTCAATATATCTACGACAACTTCAACAATTTGTATCAAACTGAAAAGAGCTTGCCTGCAGACCAACAATATCTCAAATTTGAAGATTTTATCAATGTAAGTAGAAGTGATGGGCTGGCTTTATGGAATAATAGAACAGCACCAGTGTGGATTTACATACCTGGTAACTTCACGGAGCTGTTTGAACAATATAATGTGACCACCCTCACAATCTATGTGAATTCAGGGAGTTTTAGAGCGTCTGCAGCATTCGAGAGAATCAAATTTTATGCTCAATATTGGATGAGAGCGACAGACCTGTATGTGCAACAGATTACACCGCCTGCTGCTGAAGCGAGCTATGGACATCAGTTGGCAATCTTCTTGGTTATGATCACATCAGTGATGGCACCGAGTCCATATATCAGTAAGTCATTTGCTGGAGAACGAGAACAGCACACCTTGGAGGCGCTACTCGTAGTCCCAATGAGTCGACTTAGGATTTTAGGAGCCAAGCTAGTCGCAGGTCTCATACTGACCATGTTTTACTCCACCTTCACAGTCGTGGGTATTCTAGCGTACAATTATCTTGTGACAGTAAGAGGCTCTGGAAGTATTAACAGTGGAAGTCAGATAGGTTACTATAGTGTCCACATAGGAACTATCCCATTGATTTTCTTCTGTCAGTTTCTAATACTTCTCTGTGCTATAGGAATTGGTGTTGTGATCTCAACTATGGCTAAGGATCAGGCAACATCGGAATCAATCAATAATCTAGTTCTCCTAGTACCCACCATGGTAATAGGGATACTTGGATTTGCAGGAAGTCTTAGTCAGTTGAGCGGCGTATTTGGGTTCGTAGTAATGCTGATTCCCTTCAGTCATGCGATTATGTTCTTGAATGGTGTCCTTTCACCTGCTCCGGATCCTATCAGCCTGATAATCAACATCGTGTATATGCTGGGTTTTACAGTAGTATTTCTGATACTTGGTGCGAAAGCGTTTGAGCGAGAGGCAATCATTGCTTAACGGACAGACCACTTTGGGCGATTGTCTATCTCAGCTCGCTGCATCAACGCTGCACTGTGTACCCTAGCATTTTTCATGACTGTTTTTTCATCAAGAGTGAGAAGCCGTTTGTGCTGCATCAGAAGACGACCATTGACTATCACGGTGTCAACGTACTCTCCATTTCCAGAGTAGACAAGATTTGAAACGGGATTGGTATGAGGTGTCAACCCTAACTCATGTAAGTTAATCAAGATGACATCTGCGAGTTTTCCGGGCTCAAGAGAACCCACACTGTTGTTAATGCCCATAGCTACAGCCCCTCCAATGGTCGCCATCTCAATCGCCTGCTCCGCGGTCACAACTAATGGGTCCCCAACGTAAGACTTGTGTATCAAGGCAGCCAGACGCATCTCGCGCACCATGTCATAGGTATTGTTTGATGGCCCGCCATCACAACCCAGAGAAACTGGCACACCAGACTGGAGCATTTGAGGAATCTTCGCAAACCCGGATGCGAGTTTCATATTGCTCGATGGGCAATGACTGATGTTTGACTTGCTTTCAGCCAAGACTTTGAGCTCCACGTCTTCAAAATGAATGCCATGAGCAAAAACCATGTCTGGACCAAGAAGGTCATGATTCTTAACAAAGGTGGTCAGGTTCGTACCAAAGTTCTCTTTGACATACCTCACGTCATCAACAACCTCACCAAGATGCATAGTCATCCGTGTCTTCTTTTCCCGGGTTCTCCGAGCTACATCTCTGAAGAGTTCGGACGTGACCGCACCAAGCGACCGGAGACCATACCAGACTTGTATCCTCCCATCAGCCTTGCCATGCCATTTGGTGTACATCTCATCAGTTTCCTTCAGGCAAGCGTCTGCATCTTCCACCATCCCGGGATACATGATATCAGCACTGTCAGCATACCCTGTTGAGTCCATGATGATCTTAGAGAGGGATCCTCTCATCCCGACTTTTTCCACAGCTTTGGCTATCCCATCGAAACCATATCGAGTATGAATCATACACTCAATGAAGGAGGTCGTGCCAGTCCGAATCATCTCTGCCATGCACAACTCTGCAGAAACTCGGCCATCATTCTTTGTGAAATTACCTTGGAGGACCCAGACATATTTCTTGAGCCAATCGACAAGAGAAACATCATCAGCGCATCCTCGAATAAGGGCTTGAGCTAGGTGCACATGTGTATCGACTAGTCCAGGCATCACAAGTTTATTCTTAGCGTCTATGACTAGCTCAGCTTTGCGCTCCTTCAAATCAGCGCTCTTTCCAAGCTCCACGATGGTATCGTTCTCGATGTAGAGAGCACCATCCATGATAATCTCACGTCGGGGATTTAGAGTGAGGACATATCCATTCTTTATGAGGATAGATTTCGGTGGCAAGACCTGATTCCTCCTTGCAAACCGAGTATCTACTCTCGTATGACATAACAGTTGTGGTGTGCCAAGGTTACTCAGCAATTTGAAAATTAACTACGATTTTCAGACCATGGTCAGGCTTACCTTTGACACGGTCTTTCACCTCAGGTGCACCGCCATACTTTTCCGCTAGTCTTCTGACAAGATGTAGACCCACTCCACCATATCGACGAGTTGGCTCAAAAAGGGCTAATTTCTTATCATCAGTAAGACCAGGACCATTATCAGAGATGCTAAGAATGAATTGGTTGCCAGCAACTCTACCATTTACCTTTACTTCTTTCTTATCATCTATTTTTGGATTGTGCACAACAGCATTCTCAAAAAGATTCCAGATTAACTGGCTCAGTGCTTGGTCAGCTAGCACCATTACCTTGGGTGGCAACTTTCCAACATCAACTCGTACGCCACGTTGTTTGAATAGCAGCTCGGATTCAGCCCGAATTACACCAATGATATCTATAGGACAAAGTGGTTCTGTCTTTGCTTCCTCTGCTTTTCTAACCTTTTGGATGAGCTCAAGGCATCGTAAAGCCCCATCCATGACATATCGCTTCGACCGTAAGATTTGATCAGGAGTTGCATCTTTCTCGAGAAAGTCCCCTCCTGCTAATATGAGTTGAAGTTGATTTCCAATGTCATGTAGTAGTAAGTCAAGAAGAAATTGTACTTCTGCTTCAGCCTTTTTCACATCAGAGATGTCAGTGAATATCGCAAGACTGCCAATATACTCGCCATCTGGACCGAACAATGGAGAAGCACTGATCATTACAGGAACAACACCTCCAGACTTGTGCTTCAATAAGGCCTCGTAGTGCTCAATCTTGCCACTCTTACGTTCTTCCATCTTCTCGAGTACTTGATTCTCTGTCCATCCATGCAATATGTCAGTAATAGGCATTCCAATGAGGATTTCTGGTTCATCACAACCCATCATTTTGCACAATGCATCATTCGCAAGGACCATCTTCCCTTCTGCATCGTCCACGCCGAGACCGGAGTCCATCGTTTCAATTAGAGACCTGTATCTTCGTTCACTCTCTTGGAGGGCATATGCGCTTCTCTTTTCATCTGTGATGTCAACAAGCTGTGCTACTGTCTTAATCGTTCCATCGCTACTTCGTATAGTTCCAACATTCATTCGAATGTCAACAACTTCGCCACCTTTCCTAACAACTCGAAATTCATAGAGCGAAGGGACATTTGCGCCCCTCTGACGTTTCCTATACCTCTCTGCTACAAGTTCCACATCATTAGGATGGACAAACTTCCTGAAATCGTTCCCTAGGAGTTCACTCCTCCTGCGACCAAGGATATCACACATTTTATCATTCACGTATTCAAACCGATAGTGATTATCAACAATAATCATGCCAGCAAAACTATAGTAGTCCACCATGAACTCCAGAATTGCTTTTCGAGCCAGCATCTTCTCTTCTGCTACTTCTCTCCGGCTTAGATCCACGACATAGACGACATACCCAGTGACGTCACCATTCTCGACAATCGTACTTGAGTAGACTTGAGTCGGGATTCTTACATTATCACTTCTGACAGCTCTCAAGGAAATGGAAACTGAGTGTTCGCCATTTCTGAGCAATCGAAGTCCATCCTCTACGAGAGAAATCTGTTCAGGTGCGACAAGATCTGCTGCGGTCATGTCTGGGGTGATTGTGTCTTTAGAGAGTTGCAGCAGTTCCAAAGCAGGAGGGTTAGCATACTGAATTATGAACTTCTTATCAAACTCGAAGACAGGGATTAGCATACCATCTGCTACTTGGCGAAATTGCTTCCTTTTTGGGGACGACTCTCGCTCAAATGACTCGCTCATGGTCCCACATCTCTGTCAGTTGCTAACTCCAAACCAGCGCGGCGTGTGACGGGGGTGTGTGGTTCGACGAAAATGTTCTTCATATACTTTAGTCAGATGTATTCGACAGACGACAACATCTTAAAGTGGCAAACGCAAGAGGCTAAAGGTTGTATATTCACTCGGAGAGACCACCTGTTGAAGAGCTTTCTAACAATTGACCTCCACAAATGCACTGGTTGCAGGAACTGCGAACTGGCTTGTTCTTCCGTGCACACTAAATCGTTCAATCCTAGAAGATCGAGGATACAGATTCTCAAGGACGAGCCTCGAAACTTGATGGTTCCAATGGTATGTCTGCAATGTGATGAACCATTATGCAAACAAGCCTGCCCAAATGGTGCAATCTTGTACAACGAGAAAGATACTTTGTTTGTTGACAGTGATGTCTGTATTGGCTGCATGAACTGTGTCACAGCATGCATCTATGGAGGGATAGAGATTGATCCCAAAACGTTGAAAGCTGTGAAGTGCGACCTGTGCTGGGGTGATCCTGCATGCATCAAAGCTTGCGAGTATGGAGCGATCAGCCTAGTTAAAGCCAAAAGACAGGGACTCAAAGCAAGAAGAGAGGGCATCGACCTAGCATTTCAAATAATTGGATTGAAGACCGGAGAGGTGGTTGAATGACATTTCCATACAAGGGCTATGCAGGCTACTATTTAGATGTCGACCTGACAAAGGGGAAAGTTCACAAGAAGGAGCTTGAGAAGGAGTGGGCAAGACTCTACCTAGGTGGGACCGGGGTCGCAGCAAGGATTCTTTGGGATAGAACAGGCCCAAATACAGACCCACTTGGCCCAGAGAATGTTCTGGTGGCTGGGACGGGCCCACTCACTGGCGTAATGTTCTCACCATCGGGAAGAATGATGTTTGCCGCAAAGGGGCCCCTCACCGGTGTGTGGGCGGAGAGTCATGTTGGTGGATTCCTAGGACCTGAAATCAAGTATGCAGGCTTTGATTTTGTAGTGTTCAATGGACGCTCAAAGAAGCCAGTCTATCTCTCACTTCGAGATGGTCACGCTGAGCTTCTAGACGCAACACATCTCTGGGGGTTAGAAACCAATGTGACCACTGAGATTATACGAGAGGAGCACAAGGACCCCACTCTGAAGACGGGAGTTATTGGGCCTGCAGGTGAGAACAAAGTATTGTATGGTTCTATCATTGTCGATTTCTATCGAGCTGCAGGGAGAGCAGGGTTGGGATCAGTTCTAGGTTCAAAGAATGTTAAGGGGATAGCTGCAAGTGGAGCTCAAGG
>JAEORI010000101.1 GCA_016840965.1 Candidatus Thorarchaeota archaeon
CCAGAGAAGACATCACTCCCGCCCACTACGAGTATTCGACCAAAATCGCCTTTCTTTGAATAGGGTTTTCGTAGTTGTTTGAAAGGAATTAAGTCACCAGGACCACAGGTATACTTTGCCTCTTTGGGAATTCCTATCGAAACAATATGGAGTTTGCCGACAAACTCTTTGGCTTTAGCAATTCCAATTTTCGGCGCATGAAGTGCGATGGTATGGTCAGCCTTTACAGCGGCGCCATGGACAACTCCAGTTTCAGAGTCAATACCACTCGGAACATCAATTGAAAACTTAATGGCAGGTGACTGGTTAATCATTTTTACAGCTGTCAGCAAAGGTTCTCTTAGCTTGGAATGAAGTCCAAATCCCATTATGCCATCTATTAGAATATCAGCTTCTTTTATTGACCGACACGTTTTGACTGCAGACTCGGTTAGTAACTCTGATGCAAGGATTTTATGAAGATTATTTAGGATATGCCAATTATGCTGCGTGTCCTTATTCCTTATCCCTTGTGCATCACCTAACAAGTAAACATCAATTTCAGCTCCTGCTTCGTCTAGATATCGCGCAGCAACAAGACCATCTCCTCCATTCCCACCTAGACCGCAGATAATCACAATGTTTTGCCCTTCAACTTTTGATGTCTTCTCAACAACTCGAGCAACTTCACGACCAGCGTTCTGCATCAACATACTATGTGTTATACCGAGATATTCTGCATTTAACTCGAGGATACGCATATCTTCGGTACTAATCGGTTCTGTTTCCATTTGCTTCACGCTCAGCTTGGAACTACATATCCTGTGGATGCCCCCCTATATCAATTCAGTCTCAATTCGTAAAACTCATCATCTTCAAAATAGTCCAATAGAATAGAACTCAATTGAAAGATCAATACTACACATCAAAGCTCTCTGCAAATCGGCTCAAAGAGTGTTATAATGTCGCACCATTGAGGGTTGCTGAATATTTGGAAGCAGAGATTAAGTATGTCCTCTCGCAAATCAATGAAAAAGATGCGGTACTTGAACTTGGATGTGGATATGGACGCGTTCTAGAACGGTGTGTACCATTAGCACACACTGTTGTAGGAATTGATACCTCAAAGAGCAGTCTTGAGCTTGCAAAAACATCCTTCTATGAAACTCCCAAATGTCATCTGTATCAGATGGATGCCGCGACTCTTGGGTTTCAAGATAGCACTTTTGACAAAACCATCTGCATTCAGAATGGAATATCAGCCTTCAAAATTGAGCCCAAGGACCTTGTTTTGGAATCAATCCGGGTGACTAAGAATGGAGGAACTTGCATCTTCTCCAGTTATTCTGATCGTTTTTGGAATCATAGACTTGAATGGTTCGTTATCCAATCAAAGAAGGGTCTATTGGGGGAAATTGATTGGGACCAAACAAAAGAGGGGATTATTGTTTGCAAAGATGGATTCAAATCCATAACCTTTCGGGAGGAAGATTTCAGAAAGCTTGTTACTCTAATTGGTCAAAAGGCAGAGATTGTTGAAGTCGATGAATCTAGTTTATTTTGCATGATAGAGGTTCAAAAATGAAAGTGATGGAGTCCAGGAAAGACTCCAAAGATAATTTATTCTCCACCTAGATACTTGTGAATTCCTCGAGCCGCGCGTTTCCCTGCGCCCATTGCACTGATGACTGTTGCGGCACCAGTTACAATATCTCCTCCAGCAAATACACCAGGAAGTGTAGTCATACCCGTTTCTTCGTCAGTCACAATGGTACCCCATCGAGTGACCTCAAGACCAGGGGTTGTCTGAGGAACTATTGGATTGGGAGAGTTGCCAATCGCAACAATCACAGTGTCAACATCTATAATGAACTCGGAACCTTCAATGGGAATCGGACGTCGTCTACCAGAATCATCCGGTTCGCCAAGTTCCATCTGGATGCATTGCATACCGATGACTTCGCCTTTTTCATTCCCCAAAACTTCTGTTGGGTTTGTAAGTAAACGAAACTTAACACCTTCCTCTTCTGCATGATGCACTTCTTCGAGGCGAGCTGGAAGTTCTTCTCGAGAACGTCTATAGACAATCGTCACCTCATCAGCTCCAAGCCGGAGTGATGTCCTAGCTGCATCCATTGCCACGTTCCCACCCCCTATGACTGCAACACGGTTTCCTAGTCGAACAGGAGTATCATACTCAGGGAATTCGTAAGCTTTCATGAGATTTACTCTTGTTAAAAACTCGTTAGCTGAAAACACAGTGATAAGATTCATTCCTGGGATATTCATGAAATTGGGAGCACCAGCCCCTGTGCCTAAGAAAACAGCATCATAGCCATCGTCATTCATTAATTCTAAAACTGTTCGAATCTTACCAATAACGTGATTGTATCTAATTTCTACTCCAATATTCTCAAGATATTCAACTTCAGCCATAACAATTTCTTTGGGCAACCTAAACTCAGGAATACCATAGATTAGGACTCCACCTGGCTTGTGGAAGGCTTCAAAAATTGTAACATCATATCCTAGTTTCACAAGGTCCCCAGCACAGGTCAAACCTGCAGGACCTGAACCAATGACAGCGATTTTCTTTCCATTCTTCTTGGGAAGCTTTGGTAATGGTTCACCATGGGCTCGTGCATAATCTGAAACGAATCGTTCAAGGCGACCAATTGCTATCGGTTCATTACGGATACCATAAATACAGGGAGCCTCACATTGGGTTTCTTGAGGGCAAACACGACCACAGATTGCTGGAAGACTATTGGTCTCTTTGA
>JAEORI010000102.1 GCA_016840965.1 Candidatus Thorarchaeota archaeon
AATATGACCATTAGAATTGAGCCCAATGAGTTAATCGTTGGTAACATGGGACCGACACCACGTTCGTGTCAAGTGTTTCCAGAGTATAGCTGGAAGTGGATTGAAGAAGAACTGGACCGGTTTGATAAACGTAGGACAGAACGATTCTCAATAAGCAAGAAGGATAAGCAGAATCTCCGTGAAGTTTTCAAATTCTGGAAAGGCAAGAGTACTGCAGAAATTTCAGGGAAACTAATACCTGATGAATCTAAAGAAGCATCTAGCGTGGGATTGTTTACAATTGGAGCTCCTGGAACAGGTATTGGCCATGTCATTGTTAATTATGAGAATGTCCTGAGAAAAGGACTCTTAGGAATCCTCGATGAGATAGAAGGCAATGAGGGTGATTATTTCGATGCAGTCCGTACCGAGATGATAGCAGTTCTCAGGTTTGCAGAACGATTTTCTCAAAGAGCATTAGAAATGGCTGAGATTGAAAAAGATGAACGCAGAAAGCGTGAGTTAATAGAGATATCAAGGATTTGTAATAAAGTCCCAGCTAAACCAGCAGGAACATTTCACGAAGCTCTCCAATCTTTCTGGTTCATCCATTTATTGATACAGACTGAATCAAATGGTCATTCGATGTCAACAGGTAGATTTGATCAGTACATGTTTCCATACTATGAGGCAGACATTAAGAATAGAAGGATAGATCGAGAGAGCGCAATCGAACTTCTCGAGCTAGTCTGGGTTAAGCTGACTTCTCTTATCAAGATTAGAAATGAATACTATAGTGTTGCATTTGCAGGACATCCAATGTTTCAGAACCTCACGATTGGTGGTCAAAATGCGGATGGATCTGATGCCACAAATGATCTCACAAAACTAATCCTTGAGGCTACTGCAAACATCAGAGTCACTCAGCCAAGTGTTTCATTCCGTTGGCATAAGAACACTCCTGAAGACATCAAACTGAAAGTTGTTGATGTGATCTCGAAAGGTCTAGGTATGCCGGGACTCTTCAATGATGATGCTATCATCCCCATGATGATAGAAAAAGGGACTAAAACATCAGAAGCACATGAGTATTCGGTTCTTGGTTGTGTCGAGCCAATTATCGGTGGTAAATCTGACCCGAGACAGAACATTGGATATGTCAACTTACCCAAAATTCTCGAGATCACCTTAAACAATGGGAGAGATCCCAAGTCAGGTAAACTAGTTGGTAGAGAAACAGGAGATCCTCGAGATTTCAAATCATTCAATGAACTTTGGCTAGCATTTGAAGAACAGATTGACTACACGATAGAATTACTGACTCGTGCAGATAGAGTTGCAGCCTCTATTCATGCACAAAATACTCCAACTCCATTCATCTCATCTCTGCTTGAGGGATGCAATGAATCAGGAAAAACAATGCAAGAAGGTGGAGCAATTTACAACTCGGGAGGAATTATGGGAGTTGGAATTGCTATTACAGCTGACTCACTCGAGATACTTCGTAAGTTTGTTTTCGAGAAGAAAGAAATATCGATGGATGAATTGCTTGAGATTCTTTCTAACAATTACGAGGATCATGAAGAACTCAGAATAAGATTAGAGAATGACCCTTCAAAATATGGAAATGACATCGAAAGAGTAGATTTCATTGCTAGAGATGTTGGTAGAGCATTTTGCAATTCAATACAGAGTAGAATGACAACTAGAAACGGATCGTATCATGGGGCTCTTTTCTCGGTATCGATGTACATTCCGCAAGGAGAGGTTTTAGGAGCAACTCCAGACGGACGGAGAGCTGGCTATATGATTTCGGATGGAGTTTCACCAACACAGAATAGAGATGTGAATGGACCCACTGCAGCAATGAAATCAGTCGCTAGGCTTGACCATGGATTGTGCTATAATGGTACACTCTACAATATGAAATTCACACCAGACTTCTTTGATACTGAGTCAAGAAGAAAGAAATTCATCAGTATGGTTGACACGTATTTCAAAATGGGAGGATTTCATGTCCAATTCAATGTGGTTTCTCGTGAAACACTTGAGGACGCAAAAATACATCCCCTACAGCATAGAGATCTCATTGTTCGAGTAGCAGGATATAGTGCCTACTTCATTGAGCTAGATCCTTTTGTTCAGGACGAAGTCATTGCACGAACTGAGTTCTCTTGAGGAGATACATTACGACAGATTTAACATTTCCATGAACAATTATGGTATTGTCAAACCTCTACTGTGGTGTGAATAATGGGTTATGATGTAGTTACTTTTGGAGAAGTGATGCTTCGCCTCTCTCCTCCGGATTTCAAAAGATTCGAACAAACTGAGAGTTTCAATGCAAATGCAGGTGGAGCAGAGATGAATGTCGCTGTTGCTTGCGCACGATTAGGATTGAATTCCGCTTATGTCACAAAATTAGGGGACAACTCCATTGGACATTTCATTAGGAACAAAGCACGAGAACATGGTGTTGACACATCACACATCCTTTGGGATGCTAGTAACAGATGCGGAATCTATTTTGTTGAGTTTGGAGCAGCACCTCGCACAAATCGCGTAATCTATGACCGCAAGGAGTCTGCAATCAGCAAAATAAAACCAGGTGAAGTTGATTGGAAAAAAATATTGAAGGGGACCAAACTATTTCATACTAGTGGGATTACACCTGCGCTTAGTACAAGCAGTGCAGAAGTGACAAATGAAGCACTAAGGACATGCAAAGAATTGGGTGTAAAGGTTTCATATGACGTGAATTATAGAGGAAAGCTATGGACACCAAAAGATGCACAGAAGTTCACAGAACCTGCTTCTGAGTTCATTGACATATTAATAACAACTGAAGAAGATACCAAGGTGGTATACGGGATTGAGGGCAAGGACTATGAAGAAGTTGCGGCAAAACTTACTGATAAGTTTGGATTCAAAGTAGTAGTCATTACTCTAAGGGAGACCCCTTCAGTCTGGTTTAACAAGTGGTCTGTTTTTGCCTATTCTGATGGCAAGGTATACAGAAGTCCAGTCTATGATGTAGAGATTGTAGATCGATTAGGTGGAGGAGACTCTTGCAGTGCTGGATTTATCTATGGATACCTTGAATTGAAAGACTTGCAGAAAGCAGTTGATTTTGGGTCAGCCTTCTCAGCATTGAAACACTCTGTTCCAGGAGATTTGGCTTTTGTGTACAAGTCAGAGGTCGAAGAGCTCATCAAAGGACGTCAACGAGGATTACGTATTGAAAGGTGAAATGTATGTGGAATAAAGAAAAAGCAATGAAACTGATCTATGATACAGCACTCATTCCAATAATCCGTGTGGAGTCAGCAGATATCGCATTTAAAGTGGCTGATGCATTTCTACAGGGTGGAGTAAACATCATAGAAGTGACCATGAGTGTTCCAGGTGCAATTGATGTTGTGAAGCAGCTTCTGGAGAACTACGGGAATAAAGTCCTGATAGGAACAGGAACAGTAGTGGACAGCAAAATGGCGGAAGAAGCCATCAAAGCCGGAAGTAAATTCATTGTAAGCCCAAATTATTCGAAGGAGTTGATTGCAACTGCTAACAAACACTCGATACCTATAATTCCAGGAGCTCTTACACCAACTGAGATATTCAATGCGTATTCATTGGGTGCAGATGCTGTGAAAGTCTTTCCATGTGGAAATGTAGGAGGCGCAGAATACCTGAAAGCAATAAGAGCACCATTACCACATATTCCGCTTGTTCCAACAGGAGGAGCCGAATTAGATTCTGCAGGACCAATGCTAGAAGCAGGTGCTTTTGCGTTGGGAGTAGGTGGAGCCATTACAGACAAGAAGGCAATCAAGGAAGGCAAGTATGAGATTATCACTGAAAATGTGAAAAAATTCCTCGAGATTGTGAAGGAATATCGAGGTTAACCGTTGGTTCGTAGGACGACAATCATGTGAGTACCACCATCTATAGCACCGGGCTCCCTACAGAAGTCAAGTTCCCATTTCAAGAACATCTTCCACTTCTCTTCATCACCCATTAACTCTGTGAGGTATTCCTCATTAAACAGACCTGTTGATAGAAAGTTAGCTGCGGATGCGTCTAGTATTTCAACAGGATATCCAGAAAGAAGGTCTCGATATTCGCTCCAGCGAAACATATGGCATTGATGAGTTCCCTGGTCTGCCATCTTACCTAGAACATCTCCTGAATCCACAATGGCATCGAAATTCTCCAGCCCCATATTTTCCCATTCATCAAACACATTCCTGATGAGATGATGAAATGTACCAAGACATGACATCACACTAGTGAGGATAATTCCACCAGGTTTTGTAACTCTGATCACCTCATCCAAAGCCTGGTTAACGAATTCAAGGACATAGCTTAGAGGACCACCAAATACCACTGTCGAGTCAAATTCGTTGTCGGGGATTCCTTCTAGATCGAGAATATCTAATTTCCGTCTCCACTCAATGGAATCCTCATAACCAGCTTCTCTAACTTTCTCCTCATTCATCTTCAATTGTGCGTTCGCGATATCAACGATCCCAATTCTAGCTCCTATCTTTGCTAGTTCAATCGTAAACCTACCTGGACCAGGTCCTATCTCAAGAACTCGATCACCCTTCTTGATGTGCTTTCGAAGATAGTATTGGTGAAGATGAAACTGAACCTTGCCTCTTGGAGTTCGATCGAGTCGTTCCCATTCTAGATGAGCGTCTTTGTCGAAATGACCTTCAATTATCTTTGGGTCATACTTCTTCATTACTCTTCACTCCTCTCCGGTCTGTAAAGAAAGTGAAAAGTTGTACTAAAAGCATATGGTCAGTCCTGATTATCTAAAAAACTGAGAAAGGAAACGACTAAATCAAGTACCTGTGTAAGCTGGTCTTTGAATGGGTAAGACAATGAAATAAGACCAAGCACCAAGAAGCTGGAAATTGAATGACTGTTGACTTCTTTTTTATTATCGAGTTTTATTCCTTGAACTTGAAATCGTTGTATTCAGTTACCTCTTGGGGCGGCCAGCCCCTCTCAGTTGGATAGTTGCGATAGAAGCGAAACATACACGCAGTTCCACCAATCGCAAGATTCTGACTGCGATTAAAACCTATGTTGATTGCTCTGTAAATTGGATAGTCACATATACAAAGGTATGGTGCCAATTCCAACGCATTCTGATG
>JAEORI010000103.1 GCA_016840965.1 Candidatus Thorarchaeota archaeon
AAAAGCCGCACTTAGACTTATGCGAATGATTGCTCATAATGAAGGATTTGGGAAAGTGTTAGCAAAAGGTGTTCGAATAGCTGCAGATGAAATTGGTCATGGTAGTCAAAAACTTGCAGTTCATGTAAAAGGTTTGGAAACTGCAGCGTGGGATCCAAGAGGAAAAAGAGGACTTGGCCTCTCATACGCTACGGCTGATGTAGGATCAAGTCATTTACGAGGATGGCCACAAACTACTGAAAAACCAGATGCATCCGCGAGTGATGTTATTGAATCGATGGTAACTGAACGCGATACAAAAATCTTCACAGACTCATTGGTTCTCTGCCATTTTACGTGGCACTTTCCACTAACTCGAGACGAGAAGATACAGTTGTTCAATAGTGCAACAGGGCTTGACTATAATGATAGGCATGTTTCTGAATTTGGACAGCGTGTTGAAACACTAATCAGGTTATTCAATATAAATGAAGGAGTGACACGTGCTGATGACATCCTTCCTCCTCGGTTCTGGGAACCTGATACAATTGGCCCTTCAAAAGGAATGAAGTCCTTCATAGATATGGATGATTTTGAGCTGTCCCTAGACAAATACTATGAATTAAGAGGTTGGACTTTGGACGGTGTTCCCACAGAGGAAACTATTAGGAAACTTGGTCTGAGTTCAATCGTTTTCCAAGACTAATTCACTCGAAGAAACCTGGTCGGAAATCCTTACGTAGATAGACCTCTTTCCGTTCTTCTCTAAAACCAGACTCAGTATAAAGATCGAAAAGATCTGCTCTTGATACATCAAAGACTGCGTCCAAAGCACGGAGACTTTTTTCGTGACCAATCTCAATAGTTTTCTCAAGCATCTTTTTTCCAAGATCTGTTCCTTCAAGGTCATCTTCTATTTCGAAATGTCTGATGAAGCCTACACGCCCCAACGAAGGATCCTTTGCAATATCAAGTTTCAATGCTGCTACTACCATTCCTCTAATTACTGCTATGACAAACATCGTTTCACTGCTTACGCCTACCGGTGTTGCTGCAGAATGTTGAATCAATTGCTGGAAGTTTTTTCCCTCACGAACATAGAACTCTTCTATCAGTGACCTATCCTGCGCTGTTGCAAGCCTTACATCGACATTCATACTCAGATACCTCTGGACAAATCATTGAGCATGCAAGAACAAGTTAGAAGTGTTTTGTTTGGGACCAATTTGATAAGCTCTAATATCCATATGAGTATGGAGTGATATTGATTGTCTGTTAATGATGATACATCATCTGACATACTTCTTCCTCTTGTACTAATTGTATGTCTGATACTTCTACTTCTTGCTCTTGCCATTATATACATTCCACGATTTATTGGATGATAAATCCTCTATCCACTCATTTCATCAAACGATAAATCTCATCAATGTTCTTTGTGAACTCGCTATCGGGATGTCGAAGTGTAACAACATAACGACTTCCTGCTTCAATGAGTAACGGAAGTAATGGAATAATTGTTGCTACAGTTGTTTTGAATTTCTGCTCGACCTCAGAAATAATTGCTTTATTCTCATAAATTCCCGGTTTCTTGTTTATTATTATCCTTATGTCTGGAACCTGCAATTTTCTGGCAACACTCAGTGTTGCTGCAGTACCAAGTAAGTCCTGTTCATCAATTCTCGCAACAACGAATAGATAATCAGCTGTCGCCATTGAAAGCAAGGTTTCTCTATCTAGTCCCGGGTGTGTGTCAATGATTAGATAGTCGAGGTCTTTCTTCTTGATAACATCTGTAAAACCTTTTTTGAGGTCTCCAACTTCATACCCTTCTCTAAGGATTCGAGTTATGTCCGTGGCTGTCATAGAGCTTGGAATCAAGAATAACTTCCCTTTCTTGATACTCAGTCGTTCAGTAAGATCGATGCATGCATCTGTGATATCACATGATCCTCTGAGATAGTCATTGAGAGTATATTTCAGCTTCTCTCTACCCAAACCAAAAATAACGTGAATTCCTGGAGATGCCATGTCTGTGTCCATTACAGCAACTCGTTTACCATCTAACGCAGCAGCTGCAGCTAGATTCGCTGCTATGTTTGACTTTCCTGTGCCACCCCTAAAGCTATGAATCGAAACTATTTTACCTGACATGACTAAGCATCCTCTCTTTCAACCATTGAACATAATTACCAAGAGCTCGAAGAACTTCCAATATCCTTTGTGCTGGAATTTCTGACCTTTCTGAAATCTCTCTAAGTGACAGACTACCATTACAGTATTTCCAGATAGAATCAACGATATCAAAGTCCCTTTTCTTAATTCCTATGACTTCGAGATATGCTACAAATCTCTCATCTCGATCCTCCATTACTGGAAACAGTTTTGAGATTCGAACTACACCTCTTGCTATAAGCTGTGCAAGTACTTCATCCGCATGTTCCTTAATCAACCCACTTGCATCAACCACTTCTGCCACTGTACTAGTTTTATCAATTGAATTAACGAGACGAAGAGCTCCTGATTGAATGCTCTCCGAGAATGATGATAATGACATCTTTGTTTCTCGCCGAATATCCTCGAATGGAACTGCCGCTTCGACTGCGTCGTAGTCGTAGAACGAGATTGGTCCCTCGATCTTATCCGGTTCGAATTTTCTTGCATTTTCAAAACTAGTTAACTGCAGTAGAGAGGTGAATGGATTGATCAAATCTAGATATGTCTTCTCTAACATCCCAAGTTTAACTACAAATGCACATAGACCCTTTTTGGGTATCTGCATTAGTAGAAATGAGGTGCCTTTCTCAAGGCTTGTATGTTCCCTCATCTCCACCTTCTTTTTCACAGTTGGTAGGAAGTCAAGAACTGCTTCCAATTCATATGCTCTCAAGTTTGATACAGCCACATATCCGTCCGATGTAACAACTCCTCCCCGTAGAATATCACGATTGATTTCAACTTCTGAAAGAACTCGTTTTAATGAGTTTAGATCTTGAGCTGGTAGGAGCATAGTTTTGTATCGACGTGCTAAGCCTGGAATCCCATTAAATTTTTGAAGTGTTACTTCAACAATGTCTGCAAATGGTCTGAATTTTTTCGAATCAGGGAGTTCTTTTCTAAGGTCAGAATAGAACATACTAACAAATTGTTCAGCGAGATCTTGAAGGATGACTCTATGAATTTCCCCGCTATCTTCCTCAGACACGAGGGCAATAAAATAGAGGTCTCCTTTTCGCTCCCATACCAGTTTATTCTTTTCAAAAGACATGACCATGATTCTATCTTTACTAACTTCTTGTGCAAATGAACTAACAGCAGAAAGAAAAGCTGCTGTAAGTTCATCAAGTCTCCGAGTTCCACTCACGCTATAGTGGAACAGTAATATTCCTCCTTCACGGAGCACAATGATCTCTTTAACCAAGGAGATTACCCCACGACCGCATAACCGCATCATGAGGGACGAAGGCCTTAATACCTTTGTTAGAAATGACGTGATTATAGTTCAAGACTTCAATTCATCTGATAATCCTGTAACCTCGACGAGCTTCCACTCTACTTCATCCCCAAGTTTTTCAAACACATCATACAGTTGTTCTGGAACGACACCAAGACGCTCACTAATTTCAACAAGAGATCGTTCCCCATTGCATAGGGATTTTGCTCGTTCGAGGAGTTGGTAGTCCTTACTTGGTAGACCTATTAAATCGAGATAAGCATCAAAACGAGCATCCTTTTCTTGAAGTAATGGACAAAGTTTTGATACCCTTAGTAGTCCTCTAATTGCTAGATATTCGATAATCTCCGATATTTCAGTTTCCGAAAGACCTAGATTTCTACTAATGTCATATATTGATGTCTTTCCATCAATTGAAGAGAGTACTCGATTTCCATAATTACCAAGGTCTCTGTGAAATTCATCTAAAAATCCCCCAGATCTTATTGCGATGTCTAGATTATCTTTATTGATCTTTGGAATAACAAATGAACTAAGACTCGACATTATAACCAAAATCCCTTCATAATATGAGAATACTCCTCTAACATCATTTTCGAAATCCATGAATACATCTAATACTGGTATGTCCATTCTGAGTTCGTTTTGGTATCGAGAAACAAATCTCTTACTAAGCTCTCTGAGGACAACTCTCAGGACCTTTTCTGAAGAACCAGATTCAACTAGGAAGATAAAGAGATAGTCTGTTCCATACTGCTCATACAGAAGTTCTGACCCTTCGAAAGATAATCTTTGAACTGATTTCTCTCCAAACTCGGCTGCAAAGCTTGTAATGGCACTTAAGAAACCTGACAACAACTCGTCTAGTTTTCTCGTTTCAGTAGTTGAAAAGTGGAAGATTGGAGTGCCTCCACTTGTAAGAACCATAAACTCTTGAACGCCAAGTCTTTCGAGCAAATACTTTCTCTCCGTCTTTTGTTCAGATTCTGTTAAGTCTTTAACATATCGCCTATGAGTTGATGTGACAGCCCGAAACATCCATAACTAGTTAATGATTCGCTCTTTCTGAAAGGTGGAAATTGATTTGCTTGAGTATCGTGATTTTCCGTTTAAAACAATGATTATCTATGTGTTGCTCTCTGTTCCACTGGCTTTCTCCATCTATGTAATCACAGGTCTCTTATCGGGAACTCTATTTAGCTTTGTAGGTTTAACAATAGCTGAACATCATGGACTTCTTGGGTATGGTGCTTTAACTGCTACCATAGCACTGCCCCTTTCAGGACTGCTCGTCGATCGTGTCCGAAAATATGATTTCTTGATGTATCTTGCTGCAATATTACCAAGTCTGATAGGAATTCTTAGTGTGTTAGAAATCATACCAGAGTTTTCTGACACATATCCTTTGGTGCTAGCTACAAGCACTTTTGGTTGTCTTGCTTTAATGCTAATATCCTGGTCTGTACGAATTAATCAGAGCTTTGTTGTTCGTTTCCGGGGAAGGACTGTTGCAATTTTCCTTGCGTTGTCGATAATCATTTACTCCATCTTTACATATGTTGATAGTATAGGAGTCATTACTGTCATATTGAATACAATTGCTGTTCCTGCTTTCAGTTCATTGATTGCTGTGATTCTTTCAGCTGCTTTTAGACCATGGAGAGTTGCCCGCGCATCGCTAGCAATCTCCGGTAGTTCATTCAAATATTTCATCCCTATGACATTTGTTTTGGGTGCACATCTTCTCTGGTACACTGTTACCAAGCAAGCATTATTGGATTTAGAAACTCCAGTTGTATCACTAAGTCAATCGGTCAATATTGGTCTTTATGAAATGATACCATTTGTTGTACCAATTATCCTTGCAGGTATCATGTCAGATCGTCTTGGTCGAAAAACCGCATTTCGTTTTGTCATTCTCATACTTGGTTTGCTAACAATTTTTGGTTCCACACTTTATAGCACTGACAATCTGCTACTCCTTCTAATTGCTGAGAGGTTTGTGGAAGGTTATTTACTTGGGTTGTGTTTGTTGTTGATTTGGCCCGAACTTGGTCCAGTTAGAACGAGGGGATTTCGCCTTTCATTGTATTGGTTCTTCTTTCTTGGCTACATGACTCTTTTCTGGGCACTAGACCTCAATGTTGTCTTGCTTGGTGTGACATTTGATGCACCAACTTGGCTACAACCAGTAGGAGGTCAGATAGCAATAGTGTTATCACTTGGAGCATTGTATTTGACAGGTCCTTTGCCAACAACTCTTGGAAGAGAAATCGAAATGGAAGATCTTGATTTGGATTTTGACGACCGGCAAGTCAAAAGGACAGTTGATGCATTTGTGAAAGCTGATGATTTTGCGTCCATTCGAAGCCAAATTGACATTATGGATGCAGGGGCTGATCTGAGTGACAATGATGTAGATGCAATTCTTGGTGAAGAGTTCCGGGACACACTTCCTCTTCGAAGAGTTCCTGGTATCGGTGCAAGTTTAGAGAAAAAACTGAATGCGGCGGGACACGAATCCGCCGCACAACTAGCCGGAGAATCTGCTCAGAGGCTAGCTCAGAAAGTTGAAGGGCTTACTATTTCTCGTGCTGAAAAGATTTTGAAGGATGCTCGTAAGGTAGTCAAGAAGACAGTCAAGAAGAAGAAGTAGTAATGGAACTACTTCGGTTTATCCATTAGAGCTGTCTTGGTTTTCACTTTGCCCTTTGACACATGAGGATTCCTTAATACGGAGTCTCCAGCTTTCTCTAGTTCACGTATTTCGTCAGCTAGTTTTGCTGCTACTCTCATCATCTCGTGCCCAGCTGCGACAAGTGGGATGTAATCTTCGGCTTCTTTTGTCTTGAAGCATCCTTTCGCAGTAATCTCTGCAACTGCTTCCGATATTGTGAGTGCTGCAATTGCCTTTGCTTTTGCATAAGGATTCCTGAAATATCCACACTTGACTATCTCTTCAGCAGTGAGTTTGACCATGGGCATCTTAGGAGTTTCACCAGCTTGAAGTGCTGCAATTACCGTATCTAGCTCGTGTTGTATTGCTCTCACGACGCCTGTAATTGAAAGGACTTTAATCGCATCAGCATTGAACAATGACATTTCAGTTGGATCGAGAAACTCCTTCTTTGCGCCTATCATGGAGTCTGCTGGAATTACAATGAAGCCTTGGCCATCAAGGACCTGTATCTGTTTCTTTCCTTCTGCATCTTTCTTGAAGAATGCTTTCTCTGCAGGACCATCTGAGATTGTAATTGCTGGAAGTCTGGCTTTAGCTAACATCTCTCTTACTTTCGTTGGTCCAGGAAGAGCTGCATTCGGACTGACAACGAGAACAAGATGTGGTTTCCATGCAATCGCTGACTCAGCAGGGCCTGTGCTTGAATTCTCATCCATCTTCGCACCGCTTGTAAAAGCTCGAACATTGATGTCATCTCGTTCTGCTCGTTCATCAAATATTAAATCAAGAAGTGGTGCAGAGGCTATGGCACCAAGTTTGATCACACCTACATTTATTGTGGTTTCTGACATAGTGTCACCTCACTCCTCTATGTCGCAATGCATCGCTCGACAAAACTGTTGTGGTTTATCGTTTTTGATAATAAGCTAACCCAGTACCAGCTAAAAGATCTGCGCCACGCAGATGCTTTCCGCAACTGGCACAACGAAAGACAATTCGGGGATCATTAGATGCAGTACCACAGTGATTACAAAGAGGTTCTACATCCAAGATTGCTAGTTCGCTGACTTTGACTGGTTGTTTACAACTTAAGCAAGTGACTTCAGCTATATCATCCATCAAAACTGCATGAAATTGATTACTACATTTTGGGCAGAAGAGAGTGTACACTTTATGAATGTCATTTGAGTCGCAGCGAGGGCAGAGAAGTTCGACAATGAGATCTGACTCTCCACATTGCCTGCACTCTACTCGTCGTCCATATGTACGTGAAACAAGAATATCCTCTTCCTCCAAGTCTTTCAATATTCTCACTACTTCATCATCATCGGTTCCGAAGTAGTCATATGCTTCTGGATATCTAACTGATGCTTTTAGGACATGTTTTGGAGTTATTACAGTTACTCTTGTTTCTAACATATCTTCAACAAGTTTCTTTACTCCCGGATTCGTTAGGAGTCCAGCTCCACTTGTT
>JAEORI010000018.1 GCA_016840965.1 Candidatus Thorarchaeota archaeon
CCATGGTTTGCTATACTTTGGATAGCACTCTTCTTTGGGCCCATATTTCTGACTCCAATTGTTCTATATTTTGTCTTTCGTCAGTGGAGAGTAAGCATTGGTGCAGCCAAATCAGTCTGTGGAGAACGTTCAAGACTGGAAGCATTAGCTGATATCGCAATCTCAGTTGCAGCTTTTATCGGAATTATGAATAGCGTTTCATTTTGGCTTTTTTCAAATGGTTTGTCGTATCAATATTCTTTTGTCCTTCATGATCTTGGCGTATCTGGAGCACTACATACAACAGTGGCGTATGTCTCCTCTGATCTACTCTTTGTTATTGCTCTAATCACTCGTATTATCGGGGATTTCTTTGAGTTTAGCAAGAAAAGAAAGTCAACTGCGACTTCTTTTACAATAGTATCAAGTAGAATTCTCATCATTGGCATCTCACTTCGAGCTGGTGTAGACATTCTATCATACTATCCTGTGCTTTTTCCATATTTACTACTTCCAGGTTATCTACTTCTTGTGATCTTGATAGCTTTTCAGAGTGAAACTTCAAGTTTGAAACAAAGAGAAATGAAATCTAGAAATTCGAAAGAACATGCACAGCCACGTTTTTCGAGTCGTGAGATTGTAAAAACTTCTGATACTGCCAAAGGGAAATATCAGCAAGGTCAGTTTCCTAGTAATTAGAGTTGCTCAGGTTTATTTGCCTTCATGAGTATAGCTACTCGAGTGGCCATCAGCAGGGTCTAAATTGCATTCTCAGGAGTCAATGGATAGAAGATGCAAGATGTTGTAGCAATCGCGGCATTACTAAGAGAGGTTTCATTTGGAATATTAATAGCTGGACTCTTCTACACTTTTGGAATGTTTGCTTTGGGGAGGGTTTTTTCTGCATTAGCTGAACATGGTGCCGCTGAACATGATGTAGACCATGACGTTGATCATGACGTGGACCATGATGTTGACCACGATGTGGACCACGATGTGGACCATGATGTCGATCATGACATTGATCATGATGTAGACCATGACATTGACCACGATGTTGAGCATGACTTTGATCATGGATATGATGTAGACCATGGAGTGGCAGTATACGATTTAGACCATGATCTTGACCACGATCTAGATCATGGCGATGTAGACCACGATGTCGAGCATGATATGGACCACGATGTCGGTCATGATGCTGAACACGATGCAGAGCATCATGTAGAACATGAACACGAAATCGATACCGAACATGATGCTCCAATAGACAAATCAGGCTTCTTCGAAGCTGAGCGAGGCGCTCCGATGGGTGTAACAATTGGTACATCTCTCGTGACTTTTGGATTTCTAGGATCCCTTCTCTATTATGAGGGAATCATGCTCCCATTAGTGGGTAAAATAGCTATTCATGTATTTGGAGTAGCAGCAATTGTATATAGTGTTAGGACCGTTTTGAGAAAGGCATTTGTTGAGTCGGGCTTTAGAATCGAACCAAGGCATATAGTTGGACGAGAAGCTGAAGCAGTGTCAACAATAAATGATGGATTTGGCGAGGTTCGATTAGAAACTGAAACAGGACTTCGTCGCTTTCATGCACGGCCATTTCAAAAAGGAGTCATCTTCCAGAAAGGTACTACACTCTATATTGTATCTGCTGATAGCAAGTTTGTATATGTAGATCCTCGAAAAGATGTTGCTAAGTGGTTGCAGGAGCAGAGTAAGAAGAACCCAGAAGGAAAGAAGTCAAAGGACTAGTCACACGCACTTGCTATTCTCCGAACATCCAATATTCTAGAGTGATTTCTTTCTGTAGATGATTATGGCGATAACGATTATTCCTATCCCACTTCCACCTGCCAATAGCCAAAGAGGTATGATTAAGGGAATTGGCGCATTCTCAGGATTGAAGATAGCGACAGCAACTGACGTTGGCATATCTTCTTCTTGAATCCAAAGACCTCCAACGTAGAGAAGGTCATTGGTCCCCATCTCCACGTCAATATCACCATACACACCACTCCAAAGGTTCATCCAATGTACACTGAGAATTGACTGATTCCACTCCTGTACGCCCATTGGATTGAATTTGAATAGAATCCAACGAACCTCAAATCTGAATTGTTTAACTATGACATAGATATTGCCATCTTTACTAACAGTGAGACCATCAGCTAGAATCCATTCATACCAAGAGGTTCCATATTTCTTTTCAACGGAAGAGGTCCAAGCCACAGTACCATTTTTGAAGACCTTGCTGATGTAGAATCCTCCAAGTTGAGAAAAACTAAAACTCGTGATGAAGTAGTCATCTTTCATTGCGACTGTCCCAACCATATCATCATATATCCAATTGGTCAAGTTGCCACTATGACTCCATTCTGTTATTCCCCCATATAGCATCCCACGGGCGAAGATCCTATCATCTGAGTCGACAAAAACCTCGGATTGTCCTGGTCCCATATTCTCATGAATAGTAGTCCAAAGAACCTCCCCCTCACTGTCAGTCTTCAAAATGAATGAGTCAAAAACAGTACCTAAGTGTATATCTTCTCGACGTCTATCTCCAACGATGATTACTGATCCGTCTGAGCAGATGGCAAGCTCCCATGGAGTTTCATCTCCACCAAGATCTATTGTGGTGTTCCATACCTTCCCACCAGCACTGTCCCATTTCACTAGAGCTATATCACGTCCTGCACCAGCCCATCCTACGGTGTAGATCTTGGAATCACGAACCGCTACTGCTGCACCCCTCATATTATCAATTGTTCTTGACCACTCAACTGAACCTAGAGGATTGAACTTCACAAGGCAATGTCTTACTGTTAGAGTTTCATAATTGCTTATTTGACCTATAACATACACTGAGTTATCATCACCAATCGCCATATCCGGTTCATTAACAGAATACTCAGCTCTCCAGTGACCAAAGCCAATAGATGGATAGGCGTCATATTCGAGGTCAACCTCACCAATGACAGTCTCAAAGTGAAGAGAAAACATTTGTAATGTCATGGACCCATTTAGATAGGACCAGGGACCACTCTCGCCGCTTCCGTAGAACTCAATTCTAGGAGAAATGCCTATCGCTACTCTGAGTTCATCAGACGGGTCGTCCTGACCTCCACCATCGTCAATCATACCATCAAATATGTCTCGAAGAGTCAGATAATCGAAATCGAAGTTGCGTGTCTGAACATCATCCCAATTAAAACCGAGTGTGCTTCCAATCTTAATCCAGTTTCCGGAGGAATCTATTATCCAGCAGTACAATTCAACATAGTCGTCATAGAGATATTGAGTGAAGTTCCCAGTATGAGTCGAATAGAAATTTACACTCACAAGAGCATCGAGGGGGAGCTTATTGTCTGTCCACTCAACATCCTGATATACGTAGATGAAGTCATAGCAGTCAGGAAAGTCTTCACTATCTTCAGTCCTGAAGCTCAGACTTGTGTTAGCAACATGGTCAAAAGTTAAGTTGAGATAGTTCTTATCTTCCAGTCCTGTACTTGAGTGATAGATTGAAGAAAACTCTTCTGAGGTCCCATTTATGATTACAGTGGGAGTATTATCAAAATCGGGGTCCAGTATCAGTTCATTGATTGATATCTCTGATTCTGTGTTGTTTCTTATCGGTCCAGACATTGGTGCCATTTGCATAGTGGTTAGAGGAGTTCCGGCTAATAATATAATGACAAGCATAATGGCGACTATTTTGAAAGAACCCATCCTAACTTCCCTTCATGCTCAGAGTCGTTCCATCTAAAAAATTCACTGTTTTTCTGCGCAGGTTTATAATGCCTCACGTGAAGAGTTACACAAGTGCGTTCGTAGGAAGGCCACAAACTGTCGGAGAGAGACAATTTGAGAGTGGAGTTCACAGACACTCAAGTCAGTGCAACGAAGCAAAAGGCGGAACCAACGAAGGCATGTTCACAGATGATATGTGAGAAGGATAACAGATGCAAGCAAGTATAATGGACTGGTTCGCGAGTAATCCCGCAGTCTCATTAGGTCTATTGTTGATAATGGTCATACTTCTGCTAATGATATACATTAGAAAGTATGTTCGGATATTTGACCCAAACATTTTCTATGTTCACTTGAGGCGCGGTAAAGCCATCAAGCAGGGCGAGGGTGGTATGGTAATCCGAATTCCTTTCTTCGATCGCATTCTCGCAATTGATAGAACTGTTCAACAGCTAAACATCTCAGCTGAGTCGGTTCTCTCAAAAGAAAAACAGAAGATTCGATTGAGCGCTGTACTTCAGTGGCAAGCTGAAAATGCGATTGCCACCATCTATAACGTCACATGGAAAGAGATTCCAAGTCGACTAACCGCTATAATCGAGTCTGTTATACGTACAGCATGTGCACAACTATCAGTTGAATCAATTCTTGAAGAACGACAGCTAATTATCGAGGCTATCAAGAAGGAGCTGATAGACATTGTTTCAGAATGGGGACTGAAAGTGGTTACAGTCGAATTGGTCGACGTTACAGTAGTAAATGAGTCATTCTTGAGAGATATGTCAAAGCCTCGTGAAGCCGAGATGCACCGATTAGCGCAGATAGCTCTTATCGAAGCTGATCAAACAACAGGTACTCGTGACATTGAAAGAAGCAAGGTTCTTCGTGAACAAGAGATTGCACGTGACAAGTTGATAGGTGTACAGGAACAGTCACAGCTCAGGGATATCCAAGAAGCTGAGAAACAGCGTGAGCAGAGTGTTCTTGAGATTGCACTTCAGAAAGATTTGATGCAAAAGAAATATGAGAAGCAACAAGCTGAGGTTGAAGCCGCAAAGGATCTTGAAGTCGCAAAACTTGGAGCTGAAGCTGAGAAACAGCGTAAGATCAAGGAAGAGGTTGAAGTCCAGGCTCAGAGGATTATGCAGGAAGCTAAGGCTGAAGCCGAGAAGATTAGCATGGTCGCTGAAGCTGAGGCTGGTCAGATTTTGAAAGTCACAAGTGCTCAAGCTGAAGGTATCAAAAAGACTCTTGAAGCTGCTCGAGATTACTCACCCCAAGCTTTCGCCAGAGACTTCCTACAAATACTACCTGAGATTTACAGACAAATAGAAATCGGAGATGTCACACTATTTGGCGGCGCTGGCGGAACAGGTGTAGAGGGAGAGGAAGGTGCGGGTGGAGCTCAAGCTTTCCAAGTGTTTGGTAATGTCTTGTTGCCGATGATGCTTATGGCACGAATGATGGGCTTTGACTTCAAAGGCCTCATGAAAGATGCTCTAGGTGACATGGCATCCACTGACGAAGAATCAAAGAAGTCAAAATAGAGATAATCAGGGGTGTAACATCACCCCTGTAATTATCGCATTGGGGCTTCCATAAGGAGCCTCAATGGTATTACTTTTAGCTTATTTTAGACGCTTGATATACCAAATTAGCTTATCGCCTTCTTCGACAAGCTCTACAATCTCATTGCCTGTCCTAGAGGACCATGCCGGAAAATCTTTTTTCGTACCAACATCTGTGGCAGTTACTTTTAAGATCTCACCAATGTTTACCTCTTGAATTTCCTTTTTGGTCTTTAGAATTGGCAATGGACATCTGAGTCCACTTGCATCAAACTCTCTTGCTACATGATGGTCTGTCATGATTCACTCGTTTCTGTTCCGATTTGTCTTCAGATTTATGCATTCCTATAGAACAATTAATGAGAACAATAAGGAGAACTTACTTGCCATTTACTGGAATAGATGCAGCAAAAGCATCTACCTTCTTCTGCCAGCCTTCTTCAAGAGGTCCTTTAATCCCGAGTACGTAAACTCTCTCCTCTGCTATCTTCTTGAGTCCCTTTTTCTGCAAGATTTCTCTCATGATTGGAAGAACCTGTTGACAAGCGCCTTCTTCTATGGACACCTTCCCAGTCTTCTTGTCTGGCTGGGGTGCCATCTCTGTGGTTAGAACAGCACATTTTGCTCCCGGAGAAAACTGAGCTTTACCTAAGAAGTTACGTATATCTCCTATTGGCTTGCCAAAGCGGCCTGGCGAGCTGAACACGTACAAGTCTGCAGGAGGGATTTCCTTTGGTTTCACCTTTTTGACATGATGGATATTAACCATAACACCTTTTGCGGCCATAAATTTACTGAATTCTTCTGCGATTTGAACGCCATTTCCGTATTTCGAAGCGTGATAATATTCTATTTTCATTATTCAATGTTCACATCCATATTCAGTTTATTCTTATTTGAGTCCAAAGCCTGATTGCATGAGCTCCGAAAGCCTAGCAAGGAATCTAGTTGCAGGAGCTCCGAGAGACACCTCCTCATCGAACATCACTGTCATGTTGAGGAATTCACCTAGCTCAGACGGACTGGCATAGTTTCTAGGTTTTGTAGAGATGCCACCCAACGCGAATACAACAGAGTGTAGACCAATTGGGATAGCCCATCCTCCACCTTTCCCAAACATACCTACTGCAGTAACAGCAACTGTGCCCATAAGGCGTTTCCTTAGAAATGGGTCCGACCTGATTTTTCTCCAGTATATCTTCCTCAGAAACTCTGGTAATCGAGAGAAGACTCTAACTGACGCAGGAGGTTTTTCATCAGCTTCTCTTTCCCCACTTATTTCACCCTTCTGAGCTTGACGGATTTCATCATGGATCTGTTTGAAGCTCTTCTCGTTTGCTTTCCTTACGCAGTGGGTGGTCGCGAATCTTTGTTCCCCCACTTGTCGTTCGATAATTATTCCAACATCGACATCATTAAAGACGATCAATCTCTTCTTACCTTTCTTCATAGCTTGGACTTCTTTATGCTCACTGACAGCTTGTCCAACACACTTAATCACCCAGCCAGTGAAGGAAAGCTTCTCACCAGTCCTAACCTCATTCTCTGAAATGTATTTTCTAGCATTAGTGACATCAATCTCAACAAGCCCATAGATGCGGTGTTTTGGTGCAAGATTATTGAGAAGTTCAATGGGCCTCGTGGATTTTCGGATTATTTCATTATAGGAAGGAGAATCTCCCTTTTCTGTGGATTCCACTTCTGAGTTCTGCCTTCGCGATGTCATAAATAAAGAACCTCATTTTTAGATATGAGTACACATGAAGTGCAGAAGCACTTTATCTCCTCCAAATAGATAAAAAGTATACAAAGGTATATTAAAGGTATACATCCGACTAACTGGTCGAGATGATATCGAAGTGACTAAAAACAGTGAAATTTCAGGTTTCGCTAAACCTGAGTTTGAGGCTGTTCGAGAAGCTTTTGACGAGAACTTCAAAATCCGGAATGAGCTTGGTGCTGCGTGTTGCATATATCACCGAGGAGAAAAAGTAGTTGACCTGTGGGGTGGAATCAGAAACGAAGCTACTGGTGAGCCCTGGGAAGAAGATACCATGGTGCTTGTATGGTCAACCACGAAGGGATTATCAGCTCTTGCAATGGCGCTTGCTCACTCGCAGGGATTGTTTGACTACGATGAACCTGTTTCAAAGTATTGGCCAGAATTTGCACAACAGGGAAAGGAAAAGATTACCATTCGGCAGCTGTTTGCGCATCAAGCGGGACTCTTTGCATTCGATGAATTAGGAAACAGGGAAGTCATAACTGACCTCGACCACTTAGCAGTGGTCTTGGCAAAGCAGAAACCAGCTTGGGAGCCGGGAACACGACATGGATACCATGCTTTGACTCTAGGATTCTATCAAAGCGAGCTTTTGCGCCGAGTCGATTCCAAAGGCCGTAGTCTAGGACGGTTCTTTCAGGATGAAATTGCGACTCCTCTTGGTCTCGATTTTTACATTCGACTTCCAGAGGAAATTCCGAATAGTAGACTTGCTATTCCCAGATCGCCTAAATTTGGTCTTTCAGCCATGCGCTCTTCGCCGATTTCATTCATTCTTGCGGCCATGAATCCACGATCAGCGATTCGTCGTGCATTGGTGGGAACTGAGTTTTGCTTGGATGAAAATCGTATCTATACCCGAAATTTCGAAGTACCTTCAGGAGGAGGAGTAGGAACAGCTCGTGCAATAGCTCATGCATATGGCGTCTTCGCAGCAGGTGGAAAGGAGCTTGGAGTTCGAGAAGAAACACTCCAAGAACTAAAAGGAACGCCTGTAGCGCCTTTGAAAGGATTTCGAGATGAAGTTTTGAAAACAGATACATGTTACTCGCTTGGTTTTTCAAAACCCCTACCGAATGATCCATTCGGTTCTCCTAGTGCATATGGTATGATGGGGACCGGAGGGTCATTTGGGTTCGCAGACCCACAATATGGGTTAGGATATGGATATGTCTTGAATGGATTTGGGACTTCATTTCCAACAGACCCAAGAAGTGAAGCTCTGGTTGCTGCAATGTATCGCTCAATTGGAGTGACTGATTTGTTCCTTAAGTGAATAGAACTAAGTTTGATTGGCTAGTCTATTAAGCATCCTTGAGTCAGCTAAGACTTGTCTGAATAAGATATCCAACTGTTTATAACATGAGCTAGGGTTTTTTCGTCTTGAAGAGTTCCATTCCTGAAATTGCCGATGCGAGTACAATCAGAGTAGTCATCAGGATATACGCCATGTATGGGATGTTGAAACCGAGTACTGGAAAAGTCTGGATTAGTTCCATGATACAGATAATGACTGAACTGATCGTAGCCAGCACCCACCCTTGTTTTGAATCCGTCCAGAAAATCATGTAGACCATATATAAAATGAATAACTCCACAATTAGAACAGTAATCCCCATCATCCGCACGTGTTCTGAGAATAGGTACGCTAGATTTGGGTACATACCGACTATCTCTTCCCATGTAAGCTCACTGTAGGCAAGATCATCGAGAATCAACGAGCCCATAATAAAATAGGTTGCGTAGATGGCGATGTGAATCACGACTGTGAATACCCAAAAGAAAATGGCAAACGTGTTTGAGATTTTTGAACGATCCATGGCATGACCCTCCACTGGCGATCGGATAGAGTTCATTTTCTGATATTTAAGGAAACCGCTCATTGAAGCAGAAATTGAGTGGATATCATTGAGAATCCATGACTATGTTATTCCATTTAGGCATCTTTATTAATTAATATCAAACGGTCAGTAAAAATAATAGGTGAACATTTATGGCACTATTCCAGTTGATTTTGTTCATCCTTTTTGCTTTGAATGTGAGCGTGATGTTTTCAGGCTTCATGTTAGCCAGGAGGATGGGCTACTATCTCATGAATCAGGTCATGATGCTTATGTTTGGCATGTTAGTGAGCATCGGTATTCTGGTGGTAGGAATGTTCTTCCCTCCAACACCTCCAGTAATGTTTGATCTGCTACATATACTAATACTCGTAGATTTAGTACTAATTCTATTGGCTACCCTGATGCAATTCATTCAGGTTCTGCCAATTCTCTTGAAGACTATGCAAGGCGGTCCATTTCACAGCTCCCATATGACCAACTTGTTGGTTACGCTGTTCTTGTTGATCGGTCTTGTTGTGTACTACGCTGAACTTGCTGTTCTATGAAGGAGATGATAAAAAAATGGCTAGTTTATACATAATAGGTCAATGGGGTCCTGAGGCTGCTGAACGATGCTATGGTCCGTTTGTCACAGGTACCACAGCACAGGCACAGGATGTAGAAGCCGATATCTTTCTAATGATGGATGCAGTCATGTTGATGAAGAAAGGAGCAGCTGAAAAGGTTAAAGCTCCAGGTTTTCCACCTCTTCCTGACCTGATTGACGCATTCCTTGAAGCTGGTGGGAAGATTCAGGTCTGTTCAAACTCTGTGGAATTCAGAGGCATTAAGCAGGAAGACCTTCGAGACCCAAGAATCGAAATTGCTGGCGCTGCTACAATGGTTGATGATGTTCTCACGCATGATAGGACAATGACTTTCTAGAAATGCATGTATTGAGGGAGATTCTCCCTCATATTTCTTCTTTTTTTTGGATTTACTGTGGGTAACAATTAGTCATAAGCAAATTCATGACTGAGGTACGTATTGCATTCTCAGAGATGAATCCTGTTAGTTCTTGGTCGCAAATCTTGATGTAGGGAAGCATAGGAAGTTCTTCTACTGCAATCTCAACTCCGGGATCATCGACATTAATGGTTTCCACCATGCTCAGCGGAACCCCCAATGAATCAAGAACTGCAGTCATGATTTCCATTGCAGGCTCACAAAACACGCAGTGATTTGATTTGTAGAAAGTAATGCAAGTATTTCGGCCACAATGCAGTTCGGGAGTTTCAGCCCAGAGTGGAAGCATAAGTACAAAACGAGCCCCTTGTGAGTGGTCACCTTTCACGCGGTCTTCCACACGAATCTTGCCACCAATATTCTTCACAATTCTATCAACGAGTGTAAGACCAAGACCTCTTCCAACAATTTGATCATCAGGACGTCCTGTTCTTCTAAAAATGAATTCTTTTGCACTATCAGTGATTCCTGGTCCATGATCAGCGAACTCTATACGAACCATTTTTACTTCGTCAACGATTTCTGCATTTACTTCAACAACCACGTTGTCCTTCTCATCAAAAGTCATAGCGTTGTGTAGTATGTTAAAGCACACTTGTTCAAGATATTGATGACCTGCTACTTCAAATTTACCTTTCTCGAGATTGGTCGTCAATATCAAACTTTTCCAAGGAAAGTCTGCTTGAACTGATTCAAGAGAGGATTCGAAGTAATCACAAATATCAACTTTAGTTCGGGTTGGAGGATCGTTCGCTAGACGAAATAAAGCTCGCAAATTGGCAATCATTCTTGCAGCTCGCCGGACATTCCAGCTAGATTCATGCAATAATGGGCGATATTGTTCAGGAATATCGCCAGAGGTTTCTAGAAGTCCAGTTGAGAAAAGGAGACTCTGATTCACATTATTGAGATCATGTGTCATCACTTCTAAATACAGATTCGCTCGGTCGCGCTCTATTTGTTCTCTCGCTTCAGCGTTTTTGCGCCTGTCAATATCAAGAGCCAATAATGCAATGGTTGATGATTGATCGGGATATTCAAGTAAGTTTGCAGTCACGCTGACCCAAGTTGATCTATCATCCGCTGTTTTTAATTGCAACTCAAAATCTTCAACACTCTTACCATTCGCTACCTCTGAGAGCATCTGTCCAACTATCTCTTTTCCC
>JAEORI010000104.1 GCA_016840965.1 Candidatus Thorarchaeota archaeon
GAACTCAGGCAACAGGGAAGCTATATTCAGACGAAAAGAATCACATCTTACTACTGTGTGAGCTGTGCAGTTCATGCTGGCAGGGTTCAAATCAGACAGGCATCTGATCGGAAGACTGTGCCAAGTCGTCGATAAGAAACACACCATGAACGCTCTTCAAGTTGAATGTAACATCTCACTTGAGAATTAACAAACAGCTGGTATGCCAAATGCCAGGATCCACCATGCTAAGATTTGTGCAGGTTCTCCCACAAGTTTCTCCCAATGGAGATTTTCTTCTTAGAGACCTACCAGGTTCTGGGAAACGAATAGATGTGCTTTGTCGAGATCTTGCAGCCTGTTTTGATTGGGGTCCAAATCTATGGCCCAAGTCTAATTTAGAGTTAATAGCTGTCATAGGGAACAGCAAAATTGTCACATTCAGGAACCCACAGAATCAACTTCCTCTTGGAGAAGTAAGATGGGCATCTGTAATCAGGGATGCATTGAAGGGACAACTACCAGAATACGTTGCACTATCTGATGGAACATTTGAAGATGTCATTAGGAATTTGAACAAGATTGAGGATTCCACATTATGGGTCTTGGATGAGGAAGGTTCTAGTCTTTCAGAAACTAAGAGATTGAGTCCGAGCACTCAGAACAGTTTTATGCTTGGAGACCATAAAGGCTTTGATTCGCTGACAGTGAGCGTCATGTCTGAATACAACATCCAAAGGATATCTCTTGGGAAGAAGAGTTATCTTAGTAGTCACTGTTTGGCGGCAATAATCTTTGAGTTTGAAAGGATGGTCAGATAATGCCAGATGACAAATCAAATCCTAGTCAACAACCGAAAGCAATGACAAGACTTGTGAACAAACTGACCAAAGAGATGCTCTGGATGTACATTCTCCGTTTGTTACAGGAGAGACCTCACTATGGCTATGAGATCAAAGAGTTGATCACAAAACGGTTTGGCTTTTCTCCAGCAACAGTTAGTGGATATGCAATCATCTATCGCCTGATAAAAGATGGGCTCATAGAGGAACAGAGGAAAGAGGACTCTCCAAGGAAATACTATATCATAACAGAGAAAGGGAGCAAGGCGATGTCAGAGGCAAAAGCCTTTCTCGGAAAGACAATGGATATGGTGTTTGACCAGACAACATAGTAGCATGACACTAACGGGTTTCCACAGCGTCTTTTACTATTTGAGATCGACGGGAGAGTTCTTTCTGATCTATAAGGAAGTCCATTCCTTTGTGTTCAACTTTTAGACTTGAAAGAGCTGATGCATATGCTCCACTCTCAATGAGTGGTTTTCCATCCACCAATAATGATGCAAAAGCTGCTAGATATACTGCACCTGCACCTGTAGAATCAACTTCTTCAACTAAGTAAGAAGGAATAACATAGAAGTCGTTCCCATCGTAGACGAGGCTTCCATTCTTTCCAAGAGTTATGACACATGTTTCAGTGGCCCATTCCACCATAAGCTCGGCAGCTATGTATGGATCTGTTTCTCCTGTTATTAATTCGGATTCGAGTTGGTTTGGTTTGATTACATCAAGATAACTTTGAGTCTTCTCTGTCACACTGAAATCACGAATGATTTCCAAACGACCCTCCTTGGTCAGTCTTCGAATCTGCGGATCAAGTAAAACAAGAGCATCTGTTGAGTTGCATATCCATTCAACAAACTCAGCATTGATTTCCTGTAAAGATGGACTTAGTAGAACAGCCTTTGTTTTGAGAAACTCATCAGGGATGTCACGGATGTTGATTTTGTCTGGAATACCTAAGACTCTCACATTTTGATTAAGAGAGGGATTATGAATTTGCACAGCACCCGGGCCATTCGCCTCAATTAGAAAATACTCGGGTATACCCAGAGCATCCATTCCTTGAATGAACTTGTCAGTAACTCCAGCTCCTACTGAACTCACAATTGCCATCTGTTCTATGCCGATCTTGGCGGCTGTTGAAGCTGAGTAGACACTTGGTCCTGTGGGCATATCATTATGAAAAGTTGGATTACCAATCACGACAAGATCATACATCTGAGTCTTCACCCTGTTCTGCAGCAAGTATCATCTTCTTTGCATAATTTAACCTCTGAACCACCGTGATGTGTGAGAGGATGCCAACGATGGCAATGCAAAACGTGAGGACATTAGTAATATCTAGCATCACGAAGAAATCTAGTAGAACAGGCACTGGGGTAAGAATATCAATCCAGATATTTGTACTAGGGAGTGCCAAGAGAAGGATTCCTGCGATTTGGAGAATAAGTTTCTCTTGTCGTTCAGCTATTCCAACTGTGCAACTGTCCATACCACCGACTGATTCAGCTTTGGCACGGGTAAAACTTGCCATAATCATCCCAAAGAGTGTGAAAAAGCCCCAAAACCAAGGAATGAAAGTATCGCCTGCAGGCCACCACGGAATTGTGACTGAATTAATAGGACCAGCCATAAGTCCTAACATAAAGAGAAACTCTGCATACCTATCCAATGTATGATCAAATGTCGCACCGAATTTTGATACAAGACCTGCAGCACGTGCAACCGCACCATCAAACATGTCCAAAACTACAGTAAATATCATGACCAACAAACCGATGAGGAGGTCACCCATGACAAAGAACCAAGCACTAACAAGGGCAACAAGAACTGTTAGTCCTGTTATCATGTTTGGAGTGATACCTGTTCGGGCGAGGGCTTTGCCAACTGGCATCATAACTTTTTGGTATCGTTCTCTTAAAGATCCGAGCATAAGTTTCACAAATCCAGTATTGTGGGCCGGGCTTCGCCGACAGGTATCGCGTTAATAAACATGTTGTGGGATGTCATAACACACTCATTATACGTTCAAGGACCCACTCATTACCTAAAAGATTCAAGAACCCACCAAGTCTGGGACCAGATTTTCGAGAAATTAGGATTCTATAGAGAACGATGAATGCCCGTTTATCTTTCAGCCCCACATCCCGAGCTGTTTCAAACACTTTCCCTTGTAATTCTTCATCATCAAGAGGTTCTCCTTTTAAGACCTCCACGAAGCTTTTGAGGAAAGTCCGGTCATCATCTGTAAGCGTGTCTTTGATTTCTTTGGGGACTTGATCAGGAACCTCAACCCTATCTCGTTCACTTCCATATTCGGATGCCCAGGTCCTAGCCCTCTGTAGTCTAGTTGGAATCAACTCTTTTGCTGCATCTGGTACTTTGTCAATTCCATATTGTTTTTTCAGAACCATCTCACACCGCTCTAAGATTGTCTGTGTCCCCAAAATATCCTCCATTTGAGATGTTATGACTGCAAATTTGTACGGCAGTTTGGGAATGTATTCCTGTGGAACATCTCCTGGCAAACATAGAGGATACAAGAACTGTGTAATTTCCTTCTGTTCATCAGATACTTCTTCAAGACCATAATAGATTCTCTCAAACCTATCGAACTCATCAACTAGGTCTGGAATTCGTTCGGTACGAATGTCATATGCTCGAGTAATTCCAGTTTTCAGCATTAAATATCGAAACAGCTCAGGTGGAGCGATTGCTAACCAATCTTTTGGTATGAATACTATTCCCTCTGAGGTCGCCATATCACGACCCCCAATACCTACCCATTCAAATGGCACCTTTACTGGACCTTCCCATCCAAAAACTTGCCTAGATATTTCAAGACCTGTATCAAAAGATCCACCTTTCACAGAGTGATCCTTCCCTGCAGGTTCACATGTGACATTGAGAACATACCATTTCGCAGGCCAATCAACACGCCAAGATAGCTTAACGCGAATGTCTGTGAGAGGAGTCTCATCACTATGGCCGCAGGATGGACAGGAATAAGACACCTTGTCAGTGGATGCGTCATAGTTAGTAATTCTGTTTGGAACGATTGCGCCTTTTGCACCTGCCTGAATACGACCACATTGAGTGCAAATAACTGAACCAGGAAACCAAGTCTTCATAGATTCAATATATTCTGCTTTCTGCTCTTCATTAAAATCACGGGCTACATATTCAATCAGAATTTGACGAATGGTATCTGTATGCTTCAATGAGGTCCTGACTGCCTCTAACATCTCAGGCATTTCATAGATTTTGCTTTGCCACAATACCTCAGGATTAACACCAAAATCTGGAAACGTGTCTATGAGTTCTTGAGCTGCATGTGATCCGAAACTTTCGCAACATCCAAACTCATCTGGCACATCAGAGTAGGGTTTTCCAAGCCATTCCTCAAGAGAGAGGGATACACTCGGGGGAAATGAACGGACAGGATCAAAGTCATCAATCACAAGAAGGGTATGAGCATTTTTTCCAGCTTCGAGGAGCTTGCGTTTAATCACATCTGCGATAATGAGCTCACGGACAAACCCTATGTGGATACTTCCACTAGTGCTCTTTCCTGTAGAGATTCGAAAGAGATCGACATCTCGCTCTAGGACCTCGTCAACAATGTCGCTAATCCAGTGTATCGGAAATTCCTCTTCTTGTGTATCATCTGGCGACATCAAACACTCCTCACGTATCCCCGAAGTCTGAACCTAAAGAACATTATCATCAAGATGAGAACTCAGATACTCGGAGGTCATTTCTGGTGGCAAAGAAAACATACGTCGGAATAGATGCAAGCAATATCACAACAATCATGGTGACTAGGACAGCTATAATTGATACAGGGAGATATGCAATTGAGGATACTGCAGCTTCTGGAATTAGTGAATAGATACTGAGTAGAGTACTGACTAGAAGTGCAGGAATACCAGCCCTCAGTCCGACCTCTAATCCTTCAGCTATCATTACCTTTGCGAGAAATGAGGGTTTAGCTCCAACAGAACGCATGATGACATAGTCACGAAGTCTCCCAAATACAGAAACTAGCAAGTAGTTCATCAAACTCAGGAATGCACTCAACAGAGTGACAATCGCTAGTGGATTCAACAGCGCCCAAATAGCATCAATCGTCTGAAGGTTCATTTCTAGAACATCTTGTTGTTGAAAGATATCGAAGCCATAGCTCTCAGCAAGTGAATCAATCTGAGATATCAAACTGTCCTCGTATTCTTC
>JAEORI010000105.1 GCA_016840965.1 Candidatus Thorarchaeota archaeon
CGAACATTTTCCGAGACTAGTTTGTCCAATTTTAGACCTATCCATCAGTGGACTATGGCGTGCTATGAATTTTAGCTTCATATGTTTAAGAGCCGCCTCTAGGTTTAAAGCGGAGGTTTCTTCTATCCTCGTCATGGGTGGATTGAATGACACGAATGGTACCTATTGCAATTGCAATACTCCAATATGGCGAACACTACCTATTTTTGCAGAGACGAAATCCGCCCTATGAGAATCTTTGGAGTATGGTGGGTGGAAAAGTAGGTCTGGGGGAGCATATACGAGCTGCGACGATAAGAGAGATTATGGAAGAAACTAGTGTGCAAGAAGTCAATGAATACCAGTATCGTGGTCTAGTTTCTGAGAGACTAATTGAATCAGATGGTTCCCTCTCAGCTCATTTTTTAATATTCGTGAGTTATGCAGAAATCTCCTCATTTAGTAGGAATCATCGGGAAGGAACTCTCTCTTTATTCACTCTGAAGGAAATTGATTCAGCAAAGGATAAGTTTCTACCTTCAGACTATCAGATGTTCAAGTGCTTTATGAATCAGGAATTAATTAATTCCATGTACGAAGCTGAACTATTGCATGATAAAGATGGATATCATTTGATTTACTATAGGGCGGCTAATGATGAAATATGATGAAATGGAAATCACTCCCTTGGCTGCAGAAAGTCTTGGGACACGCTCTTTATGCACTCAAGTTGTCACTCCTGATATTAGCATGATATTTGATCCTTCAGCTGCACTCTCTAAACGATACAACCTAGAACCACATCCATCCGAATATCTGGCGCTAAAGGCGTCACTAAATGGAATTAGGAGTAGGGCGAAAGAAGCAGATATTTTGTCAGTTTCTCATTATCACTATGATCATGTTAGACCTGGCTTTGAAAACAATATCTACAATCTAAGTACCAAAAATGAGCGTCGAGATATGTTCTCTAGCAAGAAGATACTTGCAAAGGATAACCGAGAGAACATCAATCCCTCACAAAGGCGTCGAGGTTTTTATTTTGAAAAAGATGTTCAAGATATTGCTTCAAAGATTGAATGGGCGGATGATAGGTCTTTCAAATTCGGTGATACAAAGGTGACTTATTCTCATCCTCTCCCGCATGGTTCAGTTACATCATCTCTTGGATACGTGCTAGCAACCTTGGTTGAGTACTCTAATATCCGTTTTATGTTCGCGCCTGATGTTCAAGGTCCGATTGTTCAAGATACACTTCGGTATATTTTGCAGGCAGCACCTAATCTGCTAATTATAGGTGGTCCTCCAACTTACCTGTCTTTGTTTTCAAATGCAGAGCGAGAAGCTGCAAAAAACTCACTCATTGTTCTTGCATCATCAATTCCAATACTTGTTGTGGACCACCATCTCATGAGAGATAAACATTGGAAGGATTTGATGCTACCAGTGAAGAATGTCGCCGACAAAGCTGGAAATCGTGTTTTGACAATGGCTGAATTAGCTGGTAGGAATAATACATTCCTTGAAGCGGAACGTGAGGAGCTTTATAGAATCAATCCCCCCAGTGAAGAATTTATGCTGTGGGCTCAAGCTACTGAAGAGTATAAATTGAGTCATCCTGTGCCAATTCCCGCCCTTGATGAATAGATGCAAAAACATCTTATTTGAATACTCAACTCCCTCTTGCATGGTCTAGAAAAACCAGACGCTCTGTAGACACATTCTTAGGGGCGTCAATGATTGAAATAATAGAAAGGTGGACTTCTGCTTGGAAGATATTGAAGGCGCATCAACAAAAGCATTGATTGACCGTTTCAAGCAAGCAGTAGGCCGTGCTAGTGAATGTCTAACAAATGAAGAGTATCAGCAAGCAATGGCACTCTATTATGATGCCAGCCAATCTGCTGACGAGATGACCCAGCGGTTTCTTAGCTTACTCATCAAAACAGTTCCAAATACAGCTCATAAGACACTTCTTGTAGAAGTTCTCAGTTGGCGACTCCGCTATTTCACAGCACAATATGATTATCATCTCGCAGTTGCACAGACCTTGAGTGGTCTACCCCGAGAAGAGTGGATTGCTAGGCTGGAAACCATTCTTGTTCTTTCACAGAGTTTAGTTGATTTGATTCTTCCAATCTATAAACAAGATTCAGATCCTGGTATTAGAGATAGAATCAAGGATCTCTTTGATGACTGGATTACAGGAATCAGGAATTTAATTCTAAACCTCCGCTCATGGGGCATGGCAAGTGCCCAAGCCGCACGTGTTTTAGAGTGGGCTATGGATAATGGAATCGGCTAAGTGCCATAGATCGAATTATCTCAAGACCTATTTCTTCTCTTTTCCATCAACAGAAGTAATGGCAATTTCAGTATCAGCAAGTTGGTGATGACTATCCAAATAACATACAAGGTAGTGGTCCTTATGCTTTACAACTACAGGGGCTGGAAATCGTTTGACTTTCTTCAATTTGTCTGATGGGACCTCCCAGTAGAGCGACTCCTTACAGACGGGACATTGCATCCATTTTATCCCTTCAGCCATTTGTAGTTCCACCTATGTATGATGGGGTGGGGCAACTGTGATTGTCAGCAATGGTACTAAAAAGGATTTTCTAGAGGCCTCCGACCAAGTATGTGGGTTTTTCTGTTCACTCTTCATCAAAATCAATATCCCATGCACCAGGATCTTCAAGGTCTCTGCTAAGTATTGGTCGTTTTCTAGTTTCAAGGACGTCTATATCATAGCGATCACTATCAACAACCAGTTCTTCTGAGGCTTCGTCCAAGTATGCTGGAATATACCCATTTTCAATGAGTCTAACTATCAATTTCTTCAACTGTCCTCGTTCTAAACCTGTACTTTCCTCAAGACTTGCTAGCGTTACTGCAGCTTCTGACTCAAGGGATGTCCTAATAAAACCAGCAAGAACCAATTCAAATGAATTCCTAAGTTTAACCAGTTCCTCTCTTTCTATTTCACCTGCTAGAACTGTTTCCATCAGCTTATTTGCATCGCCAAAGCGATACTCTGCCAGCATCAGTGCAATATCAATATGCCCAGTAACTTCACCCTTCGTGGTTTGTATTACTGCGTCTATTAGTTGTCTAGATAGATCTAGGTCTCCTCCAGTGATGGCGCAGAATGCTCCGTCTAATAACAAATAGGGGTCTTTCTTTTCTTCAGCTGCTGATACGTAAGCTTGAGCAGCGATTTGGCAGTCAATCTCGAATTTCTCATGTTCTCCATATTTCGCCCATACTGCACTAGCATCTGTCATGATTTGGGCCGCTTTTGTATACTCATGGTTCAACATACCATGTTCATACGCTCTTTCATACGCCTGGGCGGCTTTTGAGAACGACTCCCAATTTTTCCAGCAATCACCAGCTTTCTGAAAGAGTATCATTGCATCATGGTTTCTTCCCGAGTCCGCCATCTCCTCAGCCAGTTTCTCAATTTTCTGGCATTCTGACTGACTCATTATTATCAGTACCCCGTGAACTTTATGACGGTGCTATCTGATAACACCGTCTTTCATGTTAAGAGTCTGTTTTGCAAATTTTGCGATGTCATGATTGTGGGTGACTAAAACTACAGTCATTTTCCTCTCTCTGTTTAGCTGGGCGATAATCTTCAGGATATTCTCTCCAGTTTTCGAATCAAGATTGCCGGTTGGTTCATCACAAAACAGGATTGGAGGGTCATTCACTAGTGCTCGACCAATAGCGACTCTCTGTTGTTCTCCGCCAGATAGTTGCTTTGGAAAGTGGTCTCTTCGTTCTAACATGTCAACTTCACGTAGAACTGAAAGCGTTCGATTCTCCTGCTCAGTCTTTGTAAGGTCACCTCTAGGCCAAAGCACAGACTCGATGTTTTCGTATGCAGTTAGGTGTTCAACTAGTAGGAATGACTGAAATACGAAACCAATTTTCTGAGCACGCACCTTGGGAAGGTCTCTCTCGCTGATCAAGGTGACATCCACTGCATCAACAAGAACACGTCCAGATGAAGGGGCTTCAAGACCAGACATGACATGCAGCAGAGTAGACTTTCCGCATCCGCTAGGTCCTAGTACTGCAACGAAGTCACCTGCTTCAATCTCAAGGTTAACATCTTTGAGCGCAGCAACAGTGTTTTTCCCTTTACCAAACTCCTTATTGACTCCTTCAAGTTGTATAATCGGCTTTACCAAGTCTTATTCCTCCCTTAGTGCTCTCATTGGTGGGATTTGAGTTGCTCTCCACATTGATAATCCCAGACCAGGAAGCTGAGCGAGAATAATCCAAAACAATGCAACAAACATAGATGCTATGTCAACATAAAGAATAGACAATAATCCTGTTACATTTGGGTCTCCAAAGATATAAGCTGCAAGTCCAAGAAGCTCGACACTGACTTGGAACACCAAAAGAAATGCAGTGAGTGAAACAAGAACGACCTCTCCCATTACGAGTAGCATCACGTTCGAGTTATCCCATCCAATACATTTGAAGATAGAAATGTCTCTTCTTCGAAATTGAGAAACCAGAATGGCGTATATCGTAGCGACGATGAAGGCAAGTCCTACATATGATAGCCACTCACTTGGATAGTTTGTGAGACCCTTTGCCACAATTATGTACAGTATTGCATAGATTAAGATGAATGCCAGAACTCGAATTCTTGCACGATATGCGAATTTGACACTCTTGAAGAATACCCTAAAGTTCAAACAATTGTCC
>JAEORI010000106.1 GCA_016840965.1 Candidatus Thorarchaeota archaeon
ACAGCAATTGCCAATGAATTGCGCGGCCTAGATCCTTGGGATGCGGAATTTGGCATGCCTGTAAAGGTTGTTTGGAAGCCCAAGAAAGAGAGGCAAGGTACCGTCACGGACTGGCACTTTGAGCCAGCTGATGGCTGGAAGCCTGGACCGATGAACCCAGAGAAGGAGCGCATGAAGGAACTGTGCGCACCTGTCTACGAATGGGTCAAGACCATGAAGTAGAAGCAAACACGGAAAAGTTGGCTCAAGATGCCAACTCTTCTCCTCCTCTTTTTCATAATTTTTCAGCTAGTTCCATTCTTGTATGCTGGAAATCTAGCTGGATTTGTGATTCGCATCTAGTTCAATGACGCGTCGTCTGAGCAGCGCAAAGGCAATAATAATGGATATTCCTCCACCTACTTCCAAACCAAGGATAAAGGTGATTATGGGATTGGTGCCATCTAATGCTACTGTCGAATTTGATATAGCTGTTGTAGTAGTTGTATTGGGACCTGTGGCTGCTGTCACCTCAATCAGAATTGCAACCCACAATACATGTCCATAAACATCATTGACGTAGATTCTTAGCCCATAGATTCCAAGCTCAAGAATTCCAACGGTGCGAACACGCCCGGTCCAGTCAATTGTAAAATGGACTGTATCATCAATCCACCAATCTGCTATGCCAGAGGGGTCTGTTGCATTGAAATCGCACACATAGTCTGTTCCATATGCAATTGTCTGATTCTTAGGTGTTTCAATCCATACCGGCGGCTTTGTGTCGATGACGCTTACTGTGAATATCGCGCTTATTGTGTTGCTTGATGTGTCATTTACCCATACTTGTACTCCGTAAATCCCAACCGGAATAATTCCTATACTTGTTAGCAATCCTTCATTATCAATCATGAACTGTGCTGTATCGTTTAGCCACCAAGAGTCTAGCAGAATATCGGTGGCATTCAGGTCAATACAAAGCCTCTCTCCGCATTCCAAGATTTGGTTCGTGGGTAGCTGTGACCATTGCGGAGGAGTTGTATCTATGACTGTCACACAGAAGATCCCTGTCAGAGAGTTACTATAGGAATCATTGACTGAAACCTTTATACCGAAGATCCCAGGCGCGACACAAGTACTGTTCCTGATGATGCCATTCTGGTCAATATGAAAGTTGGATGTATCATTGAGCCACCAGAGGTTCACACCCCCGTATGCAGTCACATTCAGATCATAATAGAAGTTCTCATTCCATACCAAGAGTCTATCTGTTGGTTGCTCCAACCAGACTAACGGAAGCCGACCTAGTGGGAAAATCAGAGGATTGAGGTCCTGATTTCTGACACCTCCCATGGTGCCATTTATCTGATATGGGTAGTCTCCAATGCCATCAAGATTCTCATCAATTCCATCGTAGTCGGACCAATAGTTATGATCGAAGGTGTTATTGATCCCGTCATCATAGCAATTCCAACCAGAGATGCTCTCGAAAATATTCCATAGGATATCGTTATTCTCTGTATAAGAATCGAGTTCAACGGCAATTGAATTGTCACTGCAGGTATTGTTTGTTATAGCATTAGAGATTGCAGTACCGAAAAGCCAAATGCCCTCGCTGTTCGAAACTATTTTATTACTCGTCACTATGCTGTATGAAGACTCTTCAAAATATATCCCGATACCCTGATACATGCATGTATTGTTGCTAATTGTGTTGGAAATCCCAACATAGCAATAGATGCCAGTGAAAGAATTACTGTTAATTATGCTATCTTCTATCAAATTGTAATCCGAGCCTTCAAGCCAAATGCCAACTTCATTACTGATGCAGGTATTATTGTACAACATGTTATGGTTAGAACTCTTAATCCAGAATCCAAAGAGGTCATTATAGGAACAGGTATTGTTAGCCGCCAAGTTCCGTTCACTTGAAGACTCCAGAAGTATACCTGGTCCAGAGGATGTGGCAATGCAGGTATTATCAGCGAGGGCATTGGCATCAGAGTTTGTGAGCGATATTCCATACCAGGTGTTATCGCTGCAAGTATTATTGCTCAATGTATTATTATCGGAATTTTGGAGTCTAATTCCGTAGCTGTTATAGCTACAATGATTATTCATGAACTGCCCATTTGTCACATTAATCAAATCAATTCCAGAATTACCTAGATACAAGTTACATGATTGAATAATGAAGTAGACTCTGGTATTCATTATAGAAATACAATGACCAAGTCCACCGCCCTGGTCAATCTCCAAATCTTCAATGATATAAGGATTGAATTTCGTGCCATTTCCATACCATCCTTCGGCTTGAGCTGTTGCATTGAAGTTGTAATCGCCATCAATTTCTATGGGAGCATGCGGGATTGCCGCAAGAAGTGGCTCTCCTGACATTGTTTCTTGTATGTACACGATAGGAGAGACATGAGAAATGATGAAAGAATTCTGCGAACCGAAAGCCAGTAGAATGAAGACAATTGCGAAAGCCTGCATGACTTTGCATAATCTATCCTCTTTAACCAACTTCTTTGTCACCACGCATCAAGGGTATAATCACTACGTTTCTATGCCGTGGGAATAGTATAGTGTTCTAAGCACATCAATTCTTTGATTGATTTCGTTGGTATCTCTCCAGAGAAGGAGCGCATCAAAGAGTTCTCTCATCTTGTATTTTCAATAAGTTTCTAGGTTTCTTTTTGCTATGATGAGAAATGATATAGTAATTGTGATGATAGTATTTACAAAATCTTGAGTGGGTTTATCACGATGCAAAAAACGTTCGAAGGGGTCATCAAGCAAGTCAAAAAGAAGAGTTTCGGAATCTTGAGTACAATCGATTCATCCGGATGGGTTCAATCTTCTGGAGTACAATATGGCGTTTCACCGAGGGGGGCTGATTTTGCATTATATGTTCTATCTGATAGCAGGTATGTGAAAGTAAGAAACATTGAACAAAATCATCGAGTTTCGTTTGTCATACCCTTTCCACACCATTTTTTGAGATTCATTCCTGCACCAACCGTTTCATTCAAGGGAACTGCTGAGATTCTCCCTTTTGACGATTCAAGAGCGCGAGAAGCTTATTGCTCTCGTTCACAGAAGAGGATGATTCGCTTTACAGCTAACTCAGACTACAAGGCGACCGCGGTCTTCTTAAGATTGACACCTATCAAGAGAATTGTTTGCTATGGCCTCGGCATCAAACTTGCGGATATGATGAGAGATCCAGCTAACGCTCTGTACACAGTGCAATTGACTGGAAAGTAAGTATTGGAATGATTCCTGAGAAGGAGCGCATGAAGGAGCTCTGTGCACCAGTCTATGAATGGGTAAAAACCATGAAGTAGAAATTAATCGATATGAGCTGGTAACAACCCAGCTCCTTTCCCCTTTTTTGTCAAATACATTCTCCAACGAAAACTTATCTTGGCATCTACTTTGGTCCAGTTGACCCTCTTGTCACGA
>JAEORI010000107.1 GCA_016840965.1 Candidatus Thorarchaeota archaeon
ATGCAGGAAATCATCCCTCGATACAGGACGAATATCTAAAATCTCCTGCTCATCATCCATTCTACCTGAACGCTGCAAATCCCTAATTGGCTCCATCGCAGCCTCGCGGCAAACCACACTGATGTCTCTTCCACTATATCCCTCTGTAAGATCCGCGAGCTCTTCATATTCAACAGTGGGTGAAACTTCTACATCATCCATGTGAATTTCGAAAATCTTTGCTCGGGCTTCTCTGTCAGGAAGTGGAACGTGTATCTTCTTTTCGAATCTCGAACGTAAAGCAAAATCCAATTCCCAAGGAAGGTTCGTTGCTCCAATGAGCGTTATTCGGTCTTCCTCATTACTCGCCAATCCCTGAAGTTCTGTGAGCAACTGTGTTTTCAGACGTCGCTCACCTCCAACATCATCTCCTGATCTGGAAACCCCGATGGAATCGAGTTCGTCAATGAAAATGATTGCAGGTTGGTTTTTTCTAGCTAAATCAAACAGGCTCATCACAAGCCTTTCTGATTCTCCTAACCACTTGCTCACGATGTTCGCAGCTGACACATTAAAGAACGTTGCATTGACCTCAGATGCGACAGCTTTGGCAACAAGCGTCTTTCCACAACCCGCAGGTCCATAGAAAAGGATGCCCCGCCATGGTTGACGTGCTTTTCCTTTGAAGAGCTCTGGGTGTTTCATGGGTGCTAGAATCGCATCGTCAATTGCCTGCTTTGCGTCACCCAGACCTGCGACCTCAGCCATCTTGATTTTTGGACGCTCAGTAATGATGGTGTCGGATATCATCTCTCGAAGTCTTCTTTCATCATCATCTAGCTCCGCATCAGCCTTTGAGGTTTCTTGGATCGGAACGGGCTCTGCTGTGCCTATGTCCACTTTTGGAGGTACAATAAGTCCGTCCACGGGTCCCTGCGATTTCTTCTTGATTCCTGAGAGATACCTTACCCGGTCTACGCATTCTTGAGCTCTGTCAAGATAATGCTTTTTGACAGAAGGCAATGCTGCAGAGTTTGATAATTTAATGAGTATCTTGCTTGCCTTAAGATACTCTTGGCAAGCGTCTTTTTTCATACCCCTCTGATCTAGCTCTATTGCTTTTGTGAGCAATGCCTTCAGTCCATGATCAACGCGATCCGCCATGTGAGTTCATGTGAACACTGTTCATATGGTGTTAAGAATTTCTGTCATACCCTGTATATACATACATGATATCATCTTCGAACTGCGAAGGTTTAAACGCTATCTACCCTTTGAGAGAATAGAGCTAAAGCTCCTAGAATTAGGTGAGATTCTTGGGTTCAATTAGAAAGGCGTTCTCTTGGGGTAGAAAGAAACCAGACATTGGTGAGATATCAAGTCGCCTCAGAATTCTATCAAAGCAACTAGCGCGCCAAAGAAACAAATTGGAAAAGGAAGAACGCGATGCAAAAGCGCGTGCAGTCCGTGCCAGAAAAGCTAGCCAGATGGAAGCCTATCGAACATATGCTACTGAAATGGTGCGGTTTCGAAGATATGCACTGTCTGTTGACAAATCACGTTTACAAATTCTGAAGATTCTAGCTCACCTCAATCGTGCTCAGACATCAGCAAAAACATCAATTGCTCTTCAAGAAGTAGCAAAAATCCTTGGGATGCTTGGGGATGGAACTGATGCTTCAAAACTTGTTGCCAATGTGGATGAGATTGCTCGTCGCCTTGAGGAATTTGAGATAGAGGCTAGTATCTCTGACGAAGCACTAGACTCAACCATGGAAGTGTCCTCTGAAGACCTCACCTTTGCATTTCAAGAGATTGATGCTGAAGCTGGACTAGCTGATGCTGCAACAGTTACAAGACCTGTAGGTGAAGCTGAAACTCTGGAGGAAGACATCAAGGCTTTAGAAAAAGAGCTTGGTGTGTAACGTCACCAGAGACTGTCACGACTGTCACGTGAAATGCGGTCGATTTCACATTTATTATGATATGAATCTCTCATTAGATCTTTATATCTCCGAATGAAATCTTCAGCGACTAACTGTCCACTTCTAAGCATATGCACAGTGTCTCTAATTGCATTTTCAATGGATACTGCATCTCTACGCAATGCTTGCATGCGAGGACTTGTATCATAAATTGGAGGTTCGTTTTGTTTCTGATCGTAGCGTCCAATTACTCGGTTGAGCTCATCACGAAAGGACTCTGGTTTTCTGTAGTAGCTGTCATAGGGATTTCGGCGAATAGGAGTTGATTCATATTCTCCTATCCTAGGTCGTGGACGTGTCTTCATTACGGATTCATTTTCATCGTAATCTAATCGGTCATTGGTCGAGAGGAGTGAATATACCATTCCTTCAATCTTGAGTCTTACATCACTTGTACTAACCTCATTCTGTTCGATTTTTCTGACCCTCTGCATATCCGTTTGAATGTATTTCTCAAACTTCCTAGCAATCTCAATATAATCCGGAAGAACTTTTTTGGTCTGGTCTGAACAAGTTGCTTTGATTTCTCCTTGTTTTAGTTTCAAGACTAAGCGTTTTCGCAATCTTCCGTCTTCTTCAATTGACTTCAAGTAGAGTAGTGGAAAGTCAAAGATAATATCCATCTTCTTCCTGACTCGTCCAGTTTCAGCAATGAAGAGGAGTCTTTTATTTGTTATAAATAGGGTTCCAAACGCTTTGTCATTCTTAAGAAAATCACTTCCTGCAACCTTAATATCAGGAAGTGCGCAGACAGGAAGTTCTCCTACTGAAAGTTGACCATGCTCATAGAATGTCGTGAATTGTCCTTTATAGTAGTCAAGTCCATCAAGCTGCCTTTTGACATCTTTTAGTGTACTTCTTAGAGGATCCAGCGATTCATCGACATTCTGTTTGTAATAGATACCCATCTCAGTAATTCTATTGGTGATTCCTTCAATGAATGGAAACTGGGTTGGATTCCATTGAGTATAATCAATGTAACCTTTTGTTTCTGCAGCCATCCTTTTTGCTATGATTTCAGCTTGGCTGGCTATCCTATTCTTGATTGCGGGTAGTTCATTTTGAATAGCTTCAATTTTTTCTTCAATCCACTTGTAATGCAGAAAGTTTGCCATCCTAAGAGATACAAGCAGTCTTTTGGCGCTTGCAAGTTTATTTGTGAACTCTCTAAGCTTTGTATGTCCATATTGAACTGTCATAATAGAATGTCGCATGTCTAAAGCCAAAGATCTTCTTCGGTCTTCAAGAAAAGATACCCTTGATGAGTGGCATCTTGGACAGATATCGACTGTCTTTCTTCCCTTGCTCAATTCTTTTGAATCACATTGCGGGCATTCTTCGAACTTTTCTCCAGGTATAGGAGTACCAAGGGGGTGATGACACTCACTGCAGACTGTGTACTCACTAGATCTTGATTCTAAACACTCGGAACATAAAGCTGCTCCACAGTCTTCGCACATGTGTGTCGCTTTATTTGACTGACAGGATCTGCATTGTCCAGTTGAAGAGTCTTCTGTCAAGTGAGTACCTCCGGTAGTCTACTTACATCGAGGAGTTATCCAAGAATAACCCGTGTATTATTCGGGAAACATTCAGGTATCGCTGTACTTTGCTCTGAAACAATGTTCACGCCATATCAGTTATATCCAATTTCATTAGCTGAGGCTCAATCCAAAGGGGATATTTATGGAAGACCTCGCTCGGGCCGCTCTTGATGCAGCTATTAAAACTGGAGTTTCTTTTGCTGATGTACGAATCGAGAATTCAACCACAACAATCATTGAACTCAACGATGGTATCACAAGACAGTCTATGGCTTCCCGTATGAAAGGTGCTGGAATCCGTGCATTCATTGATGGTGCTTGGGCGTTTGCTCAAACAACAAACCTAACCCCTGAAGGAATGCGCGTAACTGGTGAATCAGTTGCAAAATTAGCCATTGCTACAAAAGATAAAGTCGCGGAGCGGTTTGTTATAGATGGCCCAGTGTTTGAAGACAGAGTCATTCTGAGAGTGAAAAAGCCGTTCGAAAGTGTTTCAATTGATGAAAAGATGCAGTTCGTCAAAATGATTGATGACCAAGCACGTGATTTTGATGAACGAATCGTATCAACTCGGACAATATATGGAGAACTTACTTCAGAGACATTCACTGCAAATTCCTTAGGAACACAGGTCTATCTTGAAAATTCAATCCCTCGCATCATTTCGGTTCCAACTGCAAAAGAAGGTCCGAACAGACAACGGACTCAGCAGTCTATAAGTCTTCGAAGTGGTTTCGAGGAAATGGAAACTGAAGCGGCACAAAACATTGGAACCAAAGCAGCGCAACTCGCCATCGAGCTCCTATCATCAAAAATGGCTGAAGGAGGGATATACGATGTTGTTTTGGACCCCGCACTTAATGGTGTTGTAACCCATGAAGCTTTTGGCCATGCCACCGAAGCTGATAATTGGCCAGCTCATTCAACAGTGCTTGAAGATATGGTAAACAAAGAAGTTGGTCCTGAATATCTCTGCATTAGTGATGATCCAACTTTGCCTGGAATGAGAGGTTCCACGGAATATGACTGGGAAGGTACTAAAACAAAGAAAAGGTTCTTGGTGAAGAATGGTATTTTGACAGACTTGCTTCATAGCTTAGAAACTTCAAGTCGTTTGGAACAAGAACCAAATGGTGCTGCAAGAGCTCAGTCATACATGCACGTCCCTCTACCACGAATGAGCAATACCTTCATGGAACCAAAGGACTGGGCTGCAGATGAATTAATTGAAGACACAAGGAATGGCATACTTCTATGCAGTTTCAATTATGGCTATACACAATCAGCAAAAGGACAATTCATGTTCCAAGCTAGTCACGGATATCTGATTCAAAATGGCGAGAAAAGTACTATGGTTCGAGATGTATCACTTGCAGGAAATATCCTCGAAATATTAGCAAAGATTGATGCTATCGGGAAAGATTTTGAATTGGAAGGAGGAATTTGCGGAAAGGATGGGCAGAGTGTTCCAACCATGACTGGAGGTCCTCATGCAAGAATCAGGCAAGTGCCAGTGGGAGGTTTGTGAAATGGAGGAAAAGCTCCTTGAGGTGGCGGAATCTGCTGTTAAGATGGCTGAGAAACTTGGAGCCTCTCAAGCTGAGGCGTATGTTGCACAGTTTCGCTCTTTTGCCATTGAAGCTGAGAACTCAGCTATTAGGAACGCAGAAGAGAAACGTGACGCTGGTATTGGCATTCGAGCTGTAATTGGCAAAAGAATCGGTTTTGCGTTTGTAACTACGCTCTCGAAGGAGGATGTACATGAAGCGGTCAGAAAATCTGTTAAACTCGCGAAGGCTTCCTTTCCTGATCCTGACTTTGTGAGTCTTCCATCTAATAGCAACTCGCATCCATCAGTGAGTGGTCTCTATGACAAGAACATTGCGGAACTTCCTTCAGAAGCAATTGCAGAAATGATAATCAGAATCATCGATTCCTCGAAGCAAGCTCTCGAAGGTCGGAAGTATGCTATCGCAGCAGGTGTCCAGAGCTCCTCTGGAATAAGTACCGTTGTGAACTCACTAGGCATTTCGTTCTCTGAACCAAGAGCATCCATCTTCCTTTCCTCTTCACCTGTTGTTAAGGAAGCATATGACCAAACGACAAGTTATGACTATCAATTCACCCGTGACCTAAGTGAGATTGACCCCGAACAGGTTGGTAAAAATGCAGCTGAGTTAACTCTCAGTATGCTGAGTCCCAAGACCATTGAGGGTGGTGAAATGCCGGTGGTTTTTGCTCCACTTGGTGGGGGAACTGTAATCGGGTATGGATTCGCTGGCGCAGTGAGTGCAGAGGAGGTTCAGAAAGGACGTTCTTACATCACAGATTCATTTGGTGCCACTATTGCATCAGAAAATCTCGAGATTGTTGATGATGCTTTATTAACAGCAGGACTCGGTTCAAGATCCTTTGATGCAGAAGGAGTCCCTTCGCAACGGACTTCGATAATTGAAAAGGGCGTTCTGAAAAATCTACTTCATAACTCCTATACCGCATTCAAAGATGATGTGCCAAACACTGGTAATGCTAGTAGACCATCATATTCAGGCCTGCCCTCAATCTCCACTTCGAACTTCATAATTAAACCGGGGCGAGGAACTCTAGATGATCTAGTTTCAGAGATAGACCGGGGTGTTCTCTGTAGAAACACAGCAGATAGACCAAACATGACAACAGGTGATCTCAGTGCAATGCTTTACGAGGGTTTCTTTATTGAAAAAGGTGAGATTAAGCATCCCCTCAAAAATACACTTGTTGGAGTAAACATGCGTGACCTGTTGAAAAGGATCATTCGAGTTGGCGATGACTCCAAGACCACTCTTGCGATGATAACCCCTTCATTTGTTGTTGAGAAAGCCACCGTAACTTCAGGATAGATTACATTCGGTCGACAATTGGTATACCTAAGACTGTAAGGCAGTTAGCCATTGCAATCTTAAAGGTACGAACAAGCGCTAATCTTGATGCCCTTATCTTCGACTCTGCTTTAAGTACTGGACATGAATCATAGAACTTGCTGAAGAGATTAGCTAAGCCGTATGTATAAGCCGTGATTCTATTAGCATTGAAAGTAGTGCCCCATACATTCTTTTTCAGAGATCTGGCAACCTCTAGGATTTCTTCTGGTAGCTGCGCGATTGCCTTAACGAGAGCAAACTCTGCATCACTTGATAGAAGCTTAAGGTCGATCTTTGTCTTAGTTCCATCTCCTGCTTTCTCTAGTATTCTTTGGGCTCTTGCATATGAATATTGGAGGTAGGGGGCTGCATCGCCATTGAAATCAAGGGCTTCATTCCATCTGAAAGTGATTTTTCTATCTGGTGAAGCATTGAGCATGAAATAACGTACAGCTCCAACGCCAACCTGATTTGCTACTATGTCTTTGAAAGATTCATCCTCGTCCGGATTTCTCTTGTCAACCTCAACTCTGGCAAGCTCAGTTGCCTTATCAAGAACATCATCAGTCGAATACCCAATCCATGTTCCATGTCTACCAGAGAACTCAGTGTCTTCAAGAGATACAAACTCGTATGCAATATGATGTGAGTTTTCGCTCTCTTTGGAATAACCAAGAATATCCAAGATGGTGTATACCATCCTTTGAGGATGCGCTTGTTCGGATCCGATAACATTCATCACGATGTCAAACTTGCCTAAACTCACTTTCTTACCTTTGAGATCAGTTCGCATAACTGGTTTGCCATTTGGCTGATTTTCAAATATTGAGTACTTGAAGGGATCTTCGATTATTCCGAATTTCCAGAGTTGAAGGGCGACATCAGCGCCTGTGTACGTCCTTGTTCCATCAGATCTGAATAAAACCTTGTACGGGTCTTTCATTTCCTTGAACTCATCAATCACAGATAGATCTACAACTATGCAACCCGCCTTCTCACCTTCATCAAGTTTCAGGATATTGTCCGATTTTAACATCATTTTCTTGGCTAATTCTAGAATGCCACTGTGTGCAATTGCACTCTCCCATACTTGATAATCGTGGAAGATGCCAAGTCGATACGATGTCTCGTTTTGTGCGTTGAGGCACCGAGTCACCATCTTGGAACTCAGCATAGCCTCTCTGCTATCAAGATTTTCTAGTTTTCTGGAAACTTCCCTTACCTCTTCTTGTACCTTGTTACTCGTGTCAAATGCACTCTGAACATCAACATACAAGTGCCCCAAGTAATGATCATACTTTGTTTCTATACTTTCTTCACCAATCTGCATGAGTTTCCAAATCAGTTGTGCAATCTGAAGACCCAAGTCATTAACATAGTCGAGTCTGATTACGTCATATCCGACCCAGTAAAGTATGTTGCATAGGGTGTCTCCAAGAATCGCGTTTCTTGCATGACCAATGTGCCAAGGTTTAGAGGGATTGACTGCTGGATACTCAACCAATGCTCTCTTGCCTTCGTATTCTTGGCTGTGTCCATATGATTCCCCTAAATCTAGAACGCTCTCAACGGTTAACTTTGCCATCTGCCCTTTGTCAATGAAGATGTTGATGTATGGTCCCTTGGTCGCTATCTCTTTGATTATTGGCTCCTTTTTTGATTGAGCCACTAACTTAGGTAGATATTCATTGACAACCACAGCTGGATTCTTCTTGAGCTCCTTTGCAAGAGAAAATGCAATTGTTGATGCAAGGTCTCCCAGTGCTGAATCGGGAGGTATCTCAATAGATTCCGCAACGATTTCAGGAGCGACTGAAAATACTTGAGATAACAATCTCACTATTGATTGTCTAACGGTTTCCCAAGGATTAGATGAAATCGTTGCCAACACCTCTCACTAATATGCAAGAGAGAATCATCAACGCATCTTCATAAATGAAACGCTCAGAC
>JAEORI010000019.1 GCA_016840965.1 Candidatus Thorarchaeota archaeon
CAATTGGCTATCTGAGGACAGAAATGTCCAGCGACGAGTCATAGTTAGACTGAGGAGCCACTTCCTGAACGCAGTTGTCTACTTGTGGATGGAGAATTGAGATGCTTGAGGTAATGCTGTATTTTGTAATGTATTTCTTTGCAGGATTTTCACTCAAGCTAGGAGATGACCTTCTAGACGAGCTCGATAAACCTCAAGCAGCATGGGTCCCATTGTCTTTCGCTGGAATTTTATTTGGTCTGCTGATGACAGTTTCGGAATGGGACTTGGTCTTACTGGCCAGTATAGTAATTGGTGTGTTAGTATCAGGAAAGGTAAACCGTCCCCAGTTTATTGTAGGGTTTGTGATAATTCTTGGTACTCTATTGATAGTTGGAGTGCCAATTGTGACAAACTGGTTGGACTGGTGGGCTTTGCTTTTCATTCTCTTTATGGCGGCAGTCCTTGATGAGAAGGGAAATGACTGGGCTGATAGAGAAAGGTCGCCACTGGTTTTCAAGTTATTCGAGTACAGATTCGTGCTGAAGATAGTTGTACTCGGCTTAGTGATACCTTGGCCAATGTTCCTTTCAGCAGCAATTGGACTTTGGGTTTTTGATATCGGTTACGAAACCACACGTTTGCTACTTAAACGCATATCAAGAAAGGGTCTTGTAAGCGAGACTGCAACAGACGTCTAGAAAAACAGGCTTTAATCCTGTTGCCATGGCGAAATTCACCCCATCTTGACTTATCAAAGCAATTCCATTTGCACCGCTCAAAATTGCATATTTGTCAGTCTCAATCTTGTGATTGCCCATTGGTCGAGCGCATCCCAGGAGAAGAGGAACTTCTTTCATTCCAAGCCTTGCTACTGTCATAATGCGTCCAATGTCCTCAGGGGCAGGCGGATTGACACCTTCCATCGAGGTCTTCCTGAGAGGACTCAATGCAATTATCACAACTGCAGCTGGATTGCCTTGAGCGATTAAATCCAAGGCTTCAACTTCACCAGTTAGTTTTCCATAGTCAAGACCTACCAGAATATGAGGTACCGTTGGTATTCCAAGCTCTTCAAGGATATCAAGTGATAAGCGCATCATTTTTGGTCCATTATCTAAATGATAGACTTCCTTTGACACACGTTCATTTCCAATGACGTCAAGCATTGCGGCATCGATTTGGGCTTCTGCTAAGCCCTGAGCTGTCTTTTCACTGACCAGACCAGTGTGCACCACAATCTCAAGGCCTAGTTCAGATTTCACTCTTTGAATCGATTTTGTAAACCGTTCTAGTGGTACATGACCCTTTGAGTCTGATCCACCACTGATGAGGACACCTTCACCACCCAGCTTCTTAATTTCATGACATCTTTCAAACAAATTTTCAGGAGTAACAGTTGCTTCCATGCCTTTCAAGAGATGCCCATCACAATGTTCACATTTGAGTGAACATGACGTGCCTGTCACACTTAGGGAAACAAAGTTCTGAGCACTGACCTGAGTATGGTCTTTAATTTGGTATGGGTATGCTGTTGGACTATAGCATAGTAGATCATTGCCGTAAATAATCAGTCGTTGGTCAAATCCCTCTTTCATTAGTTCTCGAAGGTCCTCTGTTGAAGCTTGAAGGACATTAGGACCATCATTGATTATGCTAAAGCTCAAAGGATTTCCTCCAGACTATTCAGGTCATACCTGCTTTTAGGATTGTCATGTGTGCCACAGGACAACAAACAAGTACATCTTGATTTCCCGTAATATGCAACTCCTCCCAAGCCAATAGGTGGTGTAATGTGACTACAGTTGATACTGACTCAATTGACCTGTTCTTTAATGCAAAGAGTGTGGCAATTTATGGCGCTTCAGCAAGTCTGAACAGTGTAGGGCAAGCAATAGTCCAGAATTTCATTAAACCACAATACACTGGGAAGGTCTATGGAGTCAATCCAAAATACACGCAGGTCTTGGGTATCCCTTGCTATCCTACGCTCCAAGATATTGAAGGACCAGTAGACTTGGTTGTGGTTGCAGTACCAGCTAGAATTACACCAAGAGTGTTTGAGGATATCGCCGCGAAGGGGACAAAAGCAGTCATTGTGATATCAGGAGGTTTCTCGGAAACCGGTCCGAAAGGAGCCGAAATCGAGAATGAGATTGTTGCGATTGCGCGAAAGAGTAAGATTAGAATTATTGGTCCAAATTGTGTAGGTGTCGTAGATACCCTCAGTCATATTGACACATTCTTTTTGCCAGAGTATCGATGTGGCCGTCCGAAATCAAGTAATGTTGCGAATATCTCACTTGTATCCCAGTCAGGAGCATTTGCTGCAGCAATATCAGACTGGACTGCTGAACTTGGTCTAGGAATCAGCAAGCTCATCAGCCTAGGGAACAAGTGTGATGTTGATGACGATGACCTTCTTTGTTATCTGGGGGAAGACTCCACAACACAAGTCATCTGTTACTATACTGAGGGCTATGACGAAGCCAAAGGTCGGACCTTCTTCGATACTGCAAGGACTGTTACACCACAGAAGCCAGTTCTGGTTGTGAAATCAGGAAGAGGCCAAAAAGCCAGAGCCGCATCAATTTCACACACTGGGTCTTTGGCAGGCTCTGATAGTGTCGTTGAAGCGGCATACAAACAAGCGGGAATAATCAGGGCTGATAACTTCGAACATATGTTCGACATGGCAAAAGCGCTAGCTATGCAACCACCAGCCAAGGGTGATAGAGTACTCATGGTCACAAATGGAGGCGGTCTCGGAGTAATGACAACAGATGCCCTTGAAGCCCTAGGTCTCAACATTCCCAGCCCATCTGAAAAGCTCGTGAAGGCGTTTAATGAGAAACTTCCTGCATATTGTGCAGTAGGTAATCCAATTGATGTGGTTGGAGATGCAAACTCTAACAGGTACAACATTGTGTTTGAAGAGGCGATTGCAAGCAGTGAGTATGATATCTTCGTGGTTGGCATGTTATTGCAAACACCAAGCCTGGATATGGATGTGACAAATGTGATTGCCAATCATCAGCGATCTTCAGGATTGCCATTTGTTGTTGTTTCCATGGGAGGGGGATTCACAACAAAGGCAGGCGAGATAATGGCACTCATGGGTGTACCAACTTATGCTACGGGCGAGAAAGCAGCTCTCGCTGCAAAAGCCCTTGCGCAATATGGTGAAATCAAGTATGGTGCAAAGTTCACTAAAACAGTGGTGGCTGGCAAACGATAAAAGGGATGGATATTCCAGCAACAATCGAGAGGTCTGAGTCTTAGATGAAAGAAGCAAAAAAGATTTTCAAAATCGCTCGTGAGGAGGACAGAACCTTTGTCCTTGAGCACGAAGCAAAGGACATAATGAGAGCCTATGGCATTCCAATTCCAGCTTATGCAACTGCGAGCACAGCTGATGAAGCAGTTGAGAAATCTAAGAGCATTGGATTCCCAGTAGTACTCAAGATTCTTTCCAAGGACATTCTGCACAAATCGGATGCAGGAGGCGTGAAAATCAATCTTAAAGACGAAAATGCAGTTCGAAAGGCTTTCGACGAAATCATGGAGAACGCAAAGGAATATGGAAAAGAGAAGGGCGTGGATGTGGATTTGAGTCGAGGAGTATTCATCTCTGATTTTGCAGACATGGGTACCGAAATCATTGTGGGAGTCATAAAAGATCCACAGTTTGGTCATGCCCTAATGGCGGGTCTTGGAGGAATCTTTGTTGAGGTTCTCAAAGATGTGTCTTTCAGACTAATTCCATTTGATGAGGATGATGCGAAGGAGATGTTGAAGGAACTCAAAGCGTACAAGATTCTCGAAGGCATAAGAGGTGAAGGCCCTCGTGATGTAGACGCATTAATCAAAATCATGCTTGCAGTTTCAAAAATGGTTGAAGAGAACCCGGAAATTATCGAACTTGACTGTAATCCAACTTTTGTATATGAGAAAGGAAAAGGCGCAGTTGTAGTAGATGCGAGAATTCTAATAGATAATGAGAATAGAGTTCCTAGTCATTGATTAGATTATAAAGAAGAACTAGACCTCTCTTGAGATCAATATCCCTCAAAGGCACTTTCGTGGATGTCTTTGTAGTCGCGGCTATAAGTAGCAAGAGCGCAATCAGTCGCGGTACAAGACGTGCATATTGAAGTAGAAAATCCTTGTTTCCAGTTGAATCTACAACAAGACCTTCAAGACGTCTCGTTAGAAGCTGAATCCTTTCCTCAACGCCATCATCCATCTTGAGACCTTTGAAGAGATTCATAGCAGCTGATTCGTTTTGAAGGAAATCTAACGTAACTCCAATCTTTTCGAGCGTTTGTAAGGCATCTACAATTGTGGAGTCATAATGCTCCTCCTCAAGCCGTTCTATCTCTTGTTTTACAGCTCGGAGTTGGCCCAAGAGTCGTAGTGAGTTTGTGAGTATAGTCCGAGAAGCCCCAGAAGTGGCTGAAGCCATTTCTGCCAGATAATCACCATGCGTCTTCTCAAGGCTAGCAGCCACTGATGAGTTCAATCGTTTTTCAAAACCGGGTGAGAATCCAATACTTGCTGCTTTGGGTAGGATTGTATGCATTCCAAGTCTACGAATGACTGTAAGCGATTTGAAATCCTCACTTGGAGTATAGAAGAGGAGTATTCGAAGAATATCATATGCGGTTTCAAAGTCAGCTTCTGTTATCACATTACGACCTTGTCCTTTGCATGCGAAAGCACTGAGAAGAGCCCATGAAGACATGGAAACCTCGCGAAGAGTTTCTCTTCGAGCTGAATCAGCAAGCTCATGTTCTTCCAAGAAACGCATCAGTTTCTCCCCAGCACCTGAGATTCTCTGTAGTGTATTAGGTCCAAATTGGAGATCTGAAATGGACTTGATGAAATTCCTTGGTTCTCGAGAGGGCGGCTTCAAAACTAAACCAGGTTCATTTCGTGTCATTGACCACCATTTCGATGTCGAAGTGAAATAATCGAGAACATCAATTGCTTCAGTCATGTCAGTGGGAGTTGCTAGATTCCGTGAGTCTAGATATGCTACAAGTTTTGTGATGAAACTCAGAAATTGTGTTAAATGGACTGAAATCTTGAACCCAAGGAGCTGAAATTCTGCAAACCTTTTTGCAACAGTGTCGATTTGTTTAGGCAAAGAGTCTTCTAACCGTGTTTGTAGAAGACCTCTGTAGACATCAACTGGAGTCCGTGCCAAAGCCCTGTAATCTCCTGTTATGACAATTCGCAGGTTTTGGCATATAAAGGCTGACAAGACACTACTTTCCATATCTTCTAGACCGGTTTTCGTAGGACCTTAAAGCGCGCCATACATCAATCCGGCGAACAGCTGGCCAATAGATTTGTGCAAAGTAGAGTTCAGAATAGGCAGATTGCCATAAGAGAAAACCAGAGAGGCGTTCTTCACCAGATGTGCGTATTATGAGGTCAGGATCAGGAATACCATTCGTGTAGAGGTGACTCTCAATGAGTTCCTCATTAATCTGAGCGGGGTGCAGCTCGCCAGACTCAATCTTTTCGCTAATCGCCTTCACAGCATCGACTAGCTCTGCTCTTCCAGAGTACCCTATCGCAACATTGAGAATGTGATCCTCATATTCTTTGGTTTCTTCTTCAGCCTCACGTATTGCTTTCTGAACCTCTTCAGGCAAGAGGTCAACTCTTCCAATAGCCTGTATCCGAACACGATGTCGGTGAACATCAGGATTTCCAACAACCTCGCTGAACTTTTCCTTTGCTAGAGCCATTATTTCTTCGACTTCATCCCTACTTCTCTGAAAGTTCTCGATGGAGAAGGCATACAGGGTACAGACTTTCACATTAGCTTCCCAAAGAATACGCAACACTTCCATGACTTTGGCTGCGCCTTTATGGTGACCAAACCATGGAACTTCAAGACCATGTTTTCTTGCATATCGACGGTTCCCATCAAGAATAATCCCAACATGTCTTGGAGCCTTGTCCTTGTCTAGCTGTCTGAACAGATAGTATTCATACAGTCTATACATAGGACCTGATAGATTCAAGTTTAACACCCACTGGCTAAGTCACAAATGAAAATACTCGCTTAATAGAGTTAATGTTGCGTTGGCAGATGTACTAAATCATTCCTGCAATCTTTTCAGCGGCTCGTTTCATGTCTAGGAAGATAAGACCAAGTTTTGCATTTGCTGTTGTTGATACCGTAAGACAAGCATTCATTCCAGCCTGAACGACCAAAAGCCACCCATCCACGCCTTTGATATTGACCTGTTCAAGATTCCCTTTACCAAGTTCTATTGCTGCTTTCTCGCCAAGCGTCAGCATTGCTGCAGTCATGGCTGCGACCTTTGCCTCATCTACATCTGTTGGGAGGGCAGACACAATTGGCAACCCTTCAACGCTGACAATGGCACAAGCTTCTATCTCGGGAATACTTCCCTGCAGCTCATTCAGGACACCTTCAAGTGTATTTTCGCGGGATTCTCCCATTTGGTCTCACCTGTCATTTGTACATTCTTTTCAGGATGACTTCTCTTGCTATAGCTTGAAATGCCCTCTTAACTCCTACGCCCTGTACTGCGATAGTTTCATAGATGGGGACATTCCCTCCAAGACCAAGCAAGTCGAGCATCTCATCTCTGGACATCCTGTTTGGTAGATCTCGCTTGTTCAACATGACCACTATTGGAATTTCACGTCCAAGAGCATCCCCCAGGAACAACTTCAGCTCCTCAAAACTCTCTGTATTCTCATCACGTTGATCCGGTGAAGAATCTGCAACAAAGAGGATTCCATCAGTGCCTTGGAGCACAACCTTTCTCTGATGCCGGTGTCTTTTTTGTCCGGCTACTGTAAATACATCGAAAAGCACACGACCTCCTGCTGACATTGGAACATAGTCAAAGAACAGTGTGCGATTTGTTTCATCCTCAATTGCAGTGAACTCGCCTTTCTGTAACCCTTCTACTTTGCCGTATAGCCAACGGAGCGCAGTTGTTTTGCCACCTAGGGACGGGCCATAGAATACTAGTTTGAGATGAATTCGTCCCTTGTCGTCTTTTCGAATTGTAAACACCTCATTGTGTCACTGCAGAGGTCCCTGTATCGGGATGTTGGTTGAAGAAGAAGTTCAGTCAAATAAAAGCCTTTGTGGCATAATACACTATCCAAG